>JANPEK010000319.1:0-16547 GCA_031422915.1 Phyllobacteriaceae bacterium
CCTGCCTTCTGCTATCGCCAGTGCCTCGTGGGCGCTTTCCAGGAGTTCTTTGCCAAAATCATTCATAGCTTGCTCCTCATTTTATAGGCCACCGCGATTTTCGGCAGTAGTCCGGCCAATTGATTGCGCTCCGCAGGCGACAAATTAGCCTTCTCGCCTTTTCCGTAGACCGAAAGCAGGAACAAGGGCACGTCGTCTCCGCCAAAATAGTGAATTGTCCGATAGCCACCACTCTTGCCATGCCCTCGGCCCGCGTGGCGCATTTTTCTTGCACCACCTGAACCCGCAATCAAATCGCCACCCATCGGGTCAGATGCAATCGCACTTGCCATATCAATCAAATCTTCCTCAACAAGCCCACAACGGTCAGCCTGCTTCAAGAAAACTGGTGTCAGGACAATACCATGCATTGCTGTCATTATACGGCGTGGCCGTATATTTTGCAACCACTGCAGATGCGATATCCGCTAGCGAAATCCGCCCACACCCTAAAACGCCTTGAACGTAATCGTCGTCAGCGACCGCTGTATGCCCGGAATGTCGAGAACCTTCTCGTTGACAAACTTGCCGACGTCCTCGTCCTTCTCGATGTAAACTTTCAGCATCAGATCGAAATCGCCGCTGGTCGAATACATTTCCGAGACGATCTCGCGCTCGTAAATCGCATCGGCAACTTCATATGTCTTACCCGGATTGCAGCGCAGCTGGATGAAAACGCAGGTCACGGCTTGATTCTCCCGAGTATGGACAGACTGCCATTTGACGGTCTTTTCACGCCCCGCGCAATCGACGATTTGTCCGCATTCAGACTTTGCCTGGCTGGTCCAATCCTTCGCGCCGACGCACCAGAAATGCCACGTCAGCCTCTGACGCCGCGAGTTCAATCGCCCTGTCATAGGCCATGCGCGCACTTGGCACATCGCCTCCGCGCGCCAGCATATCCGCATGCGCGGCATGAAACGGCTGATAATCCGCCAACTCGTCACGCAGCGCTTCCAGCATGCCAAGTGCCACGTTGCAGCGCCCGGCTTCCGCATACGCCACCGCCCTGTTCAGCGCGACAATCGGCGTCGGCTCAAACCGCAGCAGAGTGTCATAGAGCGCCGCAATTTGCGCCCAGTCCGCTCCGTCGCCGTCAACATGACAGGCCGCAATCGCCGCCTTGATCTGGTAAGGCCCCGGCGTCCCTCTCGCCACAGCGCGGTCAAGCAGCGCCACACCCTCGCTCATTTCAGCGCAAGCCCAAAGCGTCCGGTCCTGATGCGTCAGCGCGACCGTCGCGCCATCTTCGCCCACCCGCGCACGTCGCCGCGCATGCGTGATCATCAGCAGCGCCACACAAGCCTCAATCTCGGCTTCCGCAGGCCGCAGCCGGTCAAGCAACCGTGCCAGATAAATCGCCTCGTCGGCCAGATCGCGCCCGGCGTCAGGCCCTGCCGTATATCCGGCATTGAAAATGAGATAAATCACCGACAACACCGATTGCAGCCGCTCGTCCCACTGGTCCGGCTCTGGCACCGCGAATGGTATGCCCGCCGCCGCAATCTTGGCCTTCGCCCGCGACAGACGCTGGCCCATGGCCGTCTCATTGTCGAGAAATGCTCGGGCAATCTCAGAGGTGGAAAGCCCGCCCAAAGTCCGCAGAGTCAGCGCCAATTGCGACTTCGGTGCCAGCGCCGGATGGCAGCAGGTAAAGATCAGTCGAAGCCGCTCGTCGGGTATCACGTCAGTTTCCTCATCCTGCGCTTCGTCCGGGAAAAGAATCCGCAGCTGTTCCCCGAAAGCCGCCGCAGATTTGCCCCGCCGGATATGGTCAATCGCCTTGCGATAAGCCACTTGCAAAAGCCACCCGTGCGGCGACAACGGCAAACCGTTGCGACCCCAATGCGTCACCGCAGAAATCATTGCCTCCTGCAGACAATCTTCCGCCAGTTGAAAGTTGCGGATGCGGGCAATCAGCGCAGACAAAAGCCGCCCCCGGTCGTCGCGGGCAAGGGCATCAAGCGCCCTTGTGACGGCGATGGCTCCGGAAGCGGCTGTGTTCATGTCAATTTCCCGACGGGTTGTAATCCATCAATGGCCGCAGCTCGACAGTGCCAAACTGCGCCGAAGGAATCATGGCCGCATAACGCAGCGCCGTGTCGAGATCAGGCACGTCAAACACGTAGTATCCGCCCAGATGCTCTTTGGTGTCAGCAAACGGCCCGTCCATTGTCTCAACCTTGCCGCCCCGCAGCCGCAGCGAAGTCGCTGTTTCAATGCCCTTCAACGCGTCGCCGGAAAAATCAATCCCGTCCGCCTTGAGGCGTTCGTTGAAGGCAAAGTAGCCGCCCATCATCGCTCCGAATTCCGGGGTCCCATAGGCAGGCTCTTTTGTCGGGTCAGAATAAATAAGTGCCATGTACTTCATAGTCGTGTTCCTTCAATTCAGATGATCAGAAGCCGGTTGCAATGCGTACCAGCGCAACGGCAAGAATGGCCACGGAAAGCATGTTTGAGCCGTTGCCGACATAGCGCAAAGGATGCGCTGCGTTGTCAATTTTCAGCCCGAACGGATGTGCCAAGCGCCCGATGACCAACAGTATGCCCGCGGCGTGCAGCCAGATCGCGCCCGTGCCTTGCGCTTCAGCAAGGATCATCAGGACAAGGACGAACGGCACCCATTCAATGAAATTGCCGTGCTTGCGAATGACAAACAACAGGCTTTTGTCGCCATTGTCACCAATCGAGCAGTTCAAGTTTGAACGGGCAGACGAAACGGCAATCCACAACGGAAAGAATATCGCAATAAGCGGAAGCGCGTAGAGTGTCGTGATGGGAAGTGACATATCGGGTTCTCCTTTTTGTGTTCCGATATCCCAAGGACGTGACAGACCCGCATATTTCGACATGGCACCGAAAATTATTTGCAAGAAAACAGAAAAATCCCCCGAGACGCCCGCAAGCTATTTTGCAACTGCCGCACTGGCAATCGGGAGCATTACGTTTTTTTCAATAGATTCAGCGCAATAGCCGATAACGAAGGATCGAGTGCCAAATCAGAGCATCTCAAGCCAAATTCGTGATGGCGTGGCGAAAATGGCGGTTTGCGAGCACCGGAAGCGCAGACAGTCGCTCCAGTTGGCCATCAGAATGAATTTTGAGTGAGACACGAAGTGCAAGGCGCAAATTCATTATGATGAGTCAAATGGAGCGGTTTTCAAGAACCGGAGCGGAGCGTACTCTTGTACGTGAGCACCGGAAGCGCAGAAAGCCGCTCCAGTTGGCCGCAAAAGTGGATTTTAAGTCAGACACGAAGTGCAAGGCGCAAATTCAGTTTGATGAGTCAAATGGAGTGGTTTTGCGAGCACCGGAGCGGAGCGGACATAAGTCCGTGAGCACCGGAGCGCAGAAAAACCGCTCCAGTTGGCCATCAAAGTGAATTTGACAGCAGGCCTGTAAGCCGGGTTCTGTATGGCCGGGGTCACCCCCAACGTGGCGGCCATTCCTCTTGGACGGATGTTGCCATCCGCCTCATGCAACCCACCCGGACACCTGCCCCGGAACGGGCTGAAAGGGTTGCCCCTTTCACGGTGTCCCTATTCGGTTTTGCTCCCGGCGGGGTTTGCCGTGCCGCTTGCGTTGCCGCTCGCGCGGTGGGCTTTTACCCCACCGTTTCACCCTGACCACACCAAAACCCGAAGGCGTTGGCGGGCGGTCTGTTCTCTGTGGCACTTTCCCTGGGGTCGCCCCCGCCGGCCGTTAACCGGCGCCGTTTTTCCGTGGAGCCCGGACTTTCCTCACATGCCGCCTTTCGGCTTTTGACACGCGCGGCCGCCCGGCCTGCTGGCGGCGCGTTTAAACCCCGCCAGCCGGCAAAACGCAAACGGAAATATCAGGCACCACGCGTCATGACGCGCTTCACCTTCGAGCAATACCTTGCCGAAGTCGGGTTCATCCGCATGGCACCGTGCCCCGCATTGTAGCGCAGGATCGTGCCGCAGGTGGTCTTGCCGCCAATCTTGTGCGCCATCGCCAGATATTTCATGCCATAGCGGATGTTGGTATCAGGATGATAAAGCGCCTTGGCAGAACCGGTATAGCCAAGCCCCCGCGCCGTCGAGAGCTTGACCTGCATCAGCCCGATCTCGCCCGCCTTGCCGCGAATATTGGGCCGATACCCGCTTTCAATTTGCACCACAGCTTTGGCAAGACTGAGCGGCACGCCATAACTGCGGGCATATTTGGAGATAATCGCGTCATAAGGACTGGCAGACGCAGGCACAGAAAAAGTCAAAGCAGCAACAACGGCGATAAACGCCGCAAAAATTCTCGAAATCATATGGAGAATAACCTTTGGATTATGCCAGCATTGCCAGTCATTCCGGCAGTGGCAGTTGGCTTGAGACAGAATTTGGCAGGGCATGAACCGCATGAGCCAAAGTCTGCATCGCGAGCGTCCGGATTTACTTTATTTCTATCTGGATAGAAGCTATCACCATCTCAACTTGGGCGAATTACGGCAGGACAAATGAATTTGGATTACAAAATGTAACAGTGTTGCTTCATGATCGATCAAGATCAATCAGCAGGGTCAAAATTTTGGCACACTGCGTCAAATCGCACGATTAACCGGACACGTCCCTGTTTACGTTTACGGAGCTGCGTAAACCGTCAGGAACCTGGAATGATTTGATGCCCAAGCGCAAGTGTCTGCGCACATCCAGCCAATGGTTTCCAGGCACTCAGCATGCATTTGAAACGATGTGACAAATATCGGTTCATGGTGGGCTACCCGATTTCTAAATCGTCTAAGCGCATTGAGCCGCCCGTTGACCCGCCCTCGCTTTTTCGCGCCCTGCGCTCTGAATGCTTTGTGAATCGCCTTACGCCACAACGTCGCGTCATACCCGACACCAGTCAGTCCGACCCAGAATGAGAATTTTAACTCCGCCACCAGATCACTGTTAGAATGCGCCGCACCGCATTGTTTTTGTGCGTCTGCAATCAAGTTGAGTGCATTCTGTGCCAAGGGAGGGGCACCGTTTGTCATCCAGTCAGCTCCGTAAACCTCCGCCATTTCAAGGTCTATTCGATTGCGGAGGCAAACCTCAAGGCTCTGAAGCGGGCAATAGGTAGCCTCGGAAAGACGGGTATTGCGCTCATACAGAGTAAGCGCTGCATCGAGACTATTGGCCGATGCAGACAGATATTTTGTAAGCCTGTCCCGTGAAATGGTGCGCTCTAGCACCGTGTTTATTGTATCTGTTCGCAATTTGTTGACTTGCCTTTAAAGAGATTTCTGCGTATGCGAGATTGGTAAACCCTGGGTCGGCCTCTGCTGAAAAGCATGCTCCCGGGGTCAGTCATTTTATAAGCCTGTATTTGTCTTTTCGGACGCATTACACCATTTGATTACATCTGCGCCATGGTTCAGCAGACAATTTCCGTAAATCACAATACCCGTAAGTATAACAAGATAGCTCGTCAAGCATGCTCAAGTACAGGAGTGCGACCTGCATTAATTGCGTGTTCACCGGAAGCGCAGACAATTTCGCCGGATCGCGATTAAACACCATCTGCATTCATCCCCTGCCGGGTATCGCCCGTAACAGCCTGTGCAGCGTCGTGATCGTCGAACCATCCGCCACACCGTCCACCTTTTCAGGCCGGAAGTGCCGCTGGAACGCCCGCACGATCTTCTCCGTTTGGGCGTCATAAACGCCGGTTACCGGCATCTCGTAGCCATACATCGCCAGCATCGCCTGCAGCGCCTCAACCGGCTGGCCTTCATCACCCGTCGTGAAAAACCGTCCGCCCCTGATGGGCTCCGGCTCTACAAAATGGCCGATGCCCTTCAGCGCCAGCCTGCCCCATGGAAACAATTCGCCAGGATCAATCTTCCGCCCCGGCGCAATGTCCGAATGCGCGAGCACCATTGATGGCGCGATGGGATGCCGAAGTAAAATGCCCCTGCACAGCCGAGTGACAGCGCTGACCTGTTTGGCCGGAAACGGCCGGTAGCCAAGAATATGCCCCGGATTGACAATCTCGATCCCGATAGAAACCGAATTCAGGTCTGTCTCGCCCTTCCAGAAGCTTTTGCCCGCATGCCATGCGCGATCCGCCTCGGCCACCATCTGCACGATATGGCCGTCCTCATGCACCAGATAGTGCGACGACACTTCCGAGTCTGAGTTGCAAAGCCAATCTTCCGCGTCCTTGCCGCTCAACATGCCGGTGTAGTGCAAAATGAGCGTGGTAACCGCCTTGCCATCCTTGCGCGCGCCAAAGTTCGGCGAAGCCCGCATTTCGGCGCTCCGGTGATCGGGCCGCAAAAGGCTCATGCCGGTGACATCTGCGCCTGCAGCCGCGTCCACGCCCGGTTGATCACCTTGATGCGCTCGTTGGCGATTGCAATGAATTCCTTGGGAACACCACGACCGGTCAAAATGTCCGGATGATTTTCCTGTACCAGTTTGCGCCATGCCTTGCGCGCCTCGTCCAGTCCGGCTCCACGCTTAAGGCCAAGCACCGCATAAGGATCTGCCTCGCCATCCGCTCCGTGCCGCGCCAGTATTGTCTGGTAATGCCGCTCGTCCAGCTTGAAGATGGCCGCCGTCGCTTCAAGAAACTCCAGTTCGCTTTCGTGAAACGCGCCATCCGCTTTGGCTATATGAAACAGCCCGTCAAGGATGTCCTCCATCGCCGGACAATTGCTGTCGCCCGAGCCACAAAGCTTCTCGATCTGCCCGGCATAGGCTTCGAACCCGGCCGTGTCCTGCTTGGCAAGGTCAAACAGCCGCGAAACATTGTGCTCCTCGCCCGAGGGAATCTGAAAAATCTGCTGGAATGCTCGCATCTCGTCAAAAGTGACAATGCCGTCGGCCTTGGCCATCTTGGCAGAAAGCGCAATCATCGCCACCGAAAATGCCACCTGCCGCCGCGTCGCCGGATCACCCTCAAGCATCGTGCGCACGGCCTCGATCAAAGAGGACACCGCGCCATTCGTCACGCGGGACAGCATGTCACCGATGTTGGACCAAATCGACATGGACTGCTTCTATCAAAGGCTTGGTTCAAAATCGAGGCACGACAGTATGACAATCCATTCGTGAAAGTGATGACTTTACTTCAGGAAATTGTCTGGATTTATCCCCGCGCATAGCCGAGCGTGATATCGGCCGCAACAGGAGTTTGAGCAGCCGTGCAGCGCATGCGATTTCGTCCCCCTCCCCCTTGTGGGGAGGGGTTAGGGGTGGGGGTCCCCTTCGCAAGAAACTACAGAGATCGCGCGTTGCGAGATGTTTTGGAGTCCTTTACGACAGAGAGTCACACACCAACCATTTGTGGAACTGGGACAGTATTCTAGGCAATACTCTCCTGTCGCAATGCACCAATCATCTGAGAAAAATACACCATCAATCAAACCAGTGCTAAATCGGGTAATTCAACAATGCATTCCAAACATCGCGATCTGACCGGCTTTGCCTTGGGCCTCCTTGCCGTCATCATCTTCGCCGGATCCGCGCCATTCACCCGCATCGCGCTGGAAAGCTATTCGCCCTGGTTCATCACATTCGGTCGCGCGGCAATCGCCACCGTCGGCGCGGTCGTTGCGCTGCTGGTCGTCCGCCGTCCATTGGCACCCGGTCGCGCCCTGCCAGCCTTTACTGCGGGAATGCTGCTCGTCATCATCTTCCCCGGCATGATGGCGCTGGCCTTCAAGACGATTCCTGCAGCACACGGCGGCGTCATCATGGGCATGCTGCCCATTCTTACCGCGCTATTCGCAGCACTCATCGACGGCGACCGGCCCTCGCCGCTGTTCTGGTTCTGCACCATCCTCGGCGGCGCACTCGTTGCGGCCTTCGCGCTGCGCGAAAGCGGCTTCCAGTTCTCTACCGGCGATATCTGGCTGTTTCTCGCCTGCCCGTTCTGCTCGCTCGGCTACGTAATTTCCGGCAAGCTGAGCCGTCACATGACCGGCTGGGAGGTCATATGCTGGGCCTTGGTACTGGTCAGCCCGCTCACCTTCCTTGGCGTGTGGTTCGTCTGGGAGCCCCGCTTTGCCGAACCGACCTCAGCAGCCTTCTGGTCGCTGTTCTATCTCGGCGCGTTTTCAATGCTGCTTGGCTTCTTCGCATGGAACATCGGCCTTGCGATGGGCGGCATTGCCCGCGTTGGTCAGGTCCAGCTTCTGCAAACCTTCTTCACGCTCGGCCTGTCCGCCCTGCTCCTCAGTGAACACATTGGCTGGGACACTATTGCCTTCGCCACCGCCGTTGTCGCGCTCGTGGCCATCGCACGCAAGGCACCGATCAAAAAACACCCGCAATAAAAAACCGGCCGGAGTTTCCCCCGGCCGGCTGAATTCAATCGGGCAGATATTACATGCCGAGAGCGGTCTTGATGGCGGCTTCAGCAGCGTCGCCAGCGGTCTTTGCAGCAGCGTCATCACCGCCGGATGCCTTGGCAGCAGCCTCGGCAGCGGTGCGAACCTGCGTGACAGCAGCGGTCTTCTGCTCAGCAGTCATCGTGGCGGCAGTCGCCTTCAACTGGTCGATGGTCGCCTGAACGCCAGCGTCGATGCCAGCCGGGGCAGCAGCAGCCGGTGCGGCAGGAGCAGCCGGGGCGGCAGGTGCAGCCGGCTCAGCGGCCTTCATGGCATCAGCAGCAGGTTCAGCAGCTTTCGTTGCATCAGCGGCAGGAGCAGCTGGCGTAGCGGCAGGAGCAGCTGGCGCAGCAGCCTTTTCTTCGGCCTTGTTGCAGCCGGCCAGAGCCAGAGCGGACACCGAAGCGGCAAGGATAAGGAACTTCTTCATTTTGCAATACCTCCAAGCGGCGATTCCGTGCCGCGACGAGGTTCCTTTTGCGCCCAATTGTGGCAGGTTTACAGCAGATTGTGGCAATGCACCCAGTTTAGTGCACTGCAACACACTTTTTAGTGATTAAAATCGATTTGATCGACCGAAGTTTCGGTATCGAACAATCATCACGTGCGTGGCAAAGCAGACAATATGACAATGAAAAATACATCCAACGGCAAATGGGACTTCTGGATCGACCGCGGCGGCACCTTCACCGATGTCATCGGTCGCAATCCGGACGGCCGCTTAATCGCCCACAAGCTCCTGTCCGAAAATCCTGAAGCCTGGCGGGATTCCGCCATCCAAGGCATGCGCGACCTGCTTGGCCTGAAGGCAGGCAACCCGTTCCCGCTCGCATCAGTCGGCGAGATTCGCATGGGCACCACAGTCGCCACCAACGCGCTCCTGGAGCGCAAGGGCGACCGCACGCTGCTCCTCATCACCAAAGGCTTCCGTGACGCCCTGCGCATCGCATATCAGGCGCGCCCCGACATTTTCGCCAAACAGATCATCCTTCCCGAACAGCTTTACCAACGCGTCATCGAAGTCGAAGAGCGCGTCCGCGCCGACGGCACCATCGAGACAGCGCTCGACATGTCGGCCCTTGTCCCGCAGCTTGCCATAGCCAAATCAGACGGCTTCAACGCCGTCGCGCTATGCCTCATGCACGCCTGGAAATACCCTGCCCACGAACTGGCCGTCGAAGCCGAACTCGCGGAAGCTGGCTTTACCCAAATCTCCGTCAGCCATAAAGTCTCCCCGCTCGCCAAGCTGGTCGGGCGCGGCGACACCACTGTTGTCGATGCCTATCTCTCCCCCATCTTGCGCCGCTATGTCGCCCAAATTGCCAACGCACTCGGCCTCACCGGCCACAAGGATGACCCGAAACTCCTGTTCATGATGTCCTCCGGCGGTCTGACCGATGCCGACCTGTTTCAAGGCAAGGACGCCATCCTCTCCGGCCCCGCCGGCGGTGTCGTCGGCATGGTCGAAACGGCGCGGCTTGCAGGCTTCGACAAAGTCATCGGCTTCGACATGGGCGGCACCTCCACCGACGTCGCCCATTTCGACGGCGAACATGAGCGCGCCTTCGATACCGAGGTCGCAGGCGTGCGCATTCGCGCCCCGATGATGCGCATCCACACGGTCGCTGCCGGCGGCGGCTCGATCCTCCATTTCGAGGACGGCCGCTTCAAGGCCGGTCCGGACTCGGCAGGCGCAAATCCCGGCCCTGCGGCTTACAGGCGAGGAGGCCCGCTCGCTGTCACCGACGCCAACGTCATGACCGGCAAGTTGCGCCCCGAATTCTTCCCCGCCATCTTCGGCCCGGACCAGAACCAGCCGCTCGATGTGAACGCAGTTCGCGCAAAATTCGCACAGCTTTCGAGCGATATTGGCAGCGGCCAGACACCCGAACAGGTCGCCGAAGGCTTCATCACGGTCGCCGTCGAAAACATGGCCAACGCCATCAAGAAAATCTCCGTCCAGCGCGGCTATGACGTCACCGGCTATCTCCTCAACTGCTTCGGCGGCGCAGGCGGCCAGCACGCCTGCCTCGTCGCCGACGCGCTCGGCATGGAAGCGGTCCTTGTCCACCCGATGTCCGGCCTCTTGTCAGCCTACGGCATCGGCCTCTCCAGCCTCCTTGCCACCCGCCAGCAAGCACTCGTCCTGAAGCTCAAAGAGGCCAACCGGTCAACCATCGACGCCGCAATCAGCGCACTAACCGCAGACACCACCGCCGAACTGACAAGCCAGGGCGTCGCCCCGTCCGCCATCCGTCTGCGCACCCTGTTCCACCTGCGCTACGACGGCACCGACACGACGCTCCCCGTCGAGTCCACCGGCGAACCCTATTCCACACTCATCGCTACGTTCACCGCCACCCACAGCGAGCGTTTCGGCTTCACCTACGAAAACCGCACGATCATCCTCGAAACCATAGCCGTAGAAGCCACAGACGAGCGCGCAGCAAACGTCACTGAACCCGAACATCCAACTGCGAAAACCACGTCGCCTTTCCCCTCTCCCCGCCGGGGAGAGGAAGGTTTGCGCAGCAAACCAGGTGAGGGAGAGTCACCCCCCACCACCCCCATCTTCACCAACAACAAATGGCAAAACGCCACAATCACGCTGCGCCACGATCTCCACCCCGGCCACACACTCTCCGGCCCTGCCCTCGTCATCGAGCCACACCAGACCATCGTCGTCGAGCCCGAATGGAACCTCGAAGTCACACCGCGCAACCACATTCTCTTGCGCCGCACATCGCCCCGCACATCCGCCCACGCCATCGGCACCAATGCGGATCCGGTCATGCTCGAAGTCTTCAACAACCTCTTCATGTCCATCGCCGAGCAAATGGGCTTCACGCTGCAAAACACTGCAAGCTCGGTCAACATCAAGGAGCGCCTAGATTTCTCCTGCGCCGTCTTCGACCGCACCGGCGCCCTCGTCGCCAACGCCCCGCACATGCCGGTCCACTTGGGCTCAATGGATCGCAGCGTAGAAACCATCATCCGCCTCAACGAGGGCCGCATGAAACCCGGCGACGTCTACGCCCTAAACGCCCCCTACAACGGCGGCACGCATCTGCCGGACATAACGGTGGTAACACCGGTATTTGCCCTTCCTTCGATCTCCCCCCTCGCGGGGGAGATGTCGGCAAAGCCGACAGAGGGGGGCGCGCAGCCCACTGAATCCTCAAGCAAATCCCCAAACGACCTGCATCATGGCTCAAACCCAACCATCCTCTTCTACGTCGCAGCCCGTGGCCACCACGCCGACATCGGCGGCATCGCCCCCGGCTCAATGACGCCGCTCGCCACCTCAGTCGAACAAGAAGGCGTCCTCATCGATAATTTCCACCTCGTCAATCAAGGCCGCTTCCGCGAATCCGAGCTCATCGAAATCCTCACCAATCACCAATACCCGGTCCGCAACGCCGCACAGAACGTCGCCGATCTCAAAGCCCAAGTGGCCGCCAACGCCAAGGGCGTGCAGGAACTGCGCAAGATGGTCGCCCATTTCGGCCTTGAAACCGTCGAAGCCTACATGGGCCACGTGCAGGACAACGCCGCCGAAAGCGTCCGCCGCGTCCTCGACCGACTACCGGAGACAAGCGCTTGCGAATACCCGACCGACACTGGCCAGACAATCAAGGTCAAGATCACCGTCGACCGGCAAAAGCGCGAGGCCACCGTCGATTTCACCGGCACCTCGCCGGTCCAAGCAAACAACTTCAACGCGCCGGAACCGGTGACACGCGCAGCGGTCCTCTACGCCTTCCGCGTCATGGTCGAAAACAACATCCCGATGAACGCCGGCTGCCTGCGCCCCATCAACATCATCGTGCCCAAAGGCTCGATGCTCAAACCAGAGTACCCCGCCGCCGTCGTCGCCGGAAATGTCGAGACCTCACAACACGTCACCAACGCCATTTTCCAAGCCCTTGGCGCCATGGCCAACGCTCAAGGCACCATGAACAACCTCACCTTCGGCAACGAAACCTACCAATATTACGAAACCATCTGCTCCGGCTCCGCCGCCGGAAAGTTCAACAATGGCGAAGGCTTCGCGGGCACATCAGGCGTCCACACCCACATGACCAATTCCCGCCTCACCGACCCGGAAATCCTCGAAATGCGCTACCCGGTCCTGCTGGAAGATTTCCACATCCGCGAAGGGTCCGGCGGCAAGGGCAAATTCACCGGCGGAAACGGCACAGAGCGCTCCATCCGCTTCCTCAAACAAATGCAGTGCGCCATCCTCTCCAGCCACCGCGCCAGACCGCCCGAAGGGCTGGATGGCGGGAGTGATGGCGAGGTTGGCAAGACGGAAGTGCGGCGCGCGGATGGGCGTGTAGAGAGGTTGCGGGCTTGTGATCAGACCATGCTGGAGGCGGGGGATGCGGTGATTGTCACCACGCCGACGCCGGGGGGATTTGGGCGAGGGTGAAACAAGTTAAAAAAGTTCCAATGCACGCAGCGGCCAAAATACGAAATCTGCTGTTTTACATACTACATACCTCTTACGAGCCGCATAAAAATATGGTTTGTCAAAACTTTTGCATTGAGAATTTACGCTCCACGTCCAGCAGGTAGGTGTAGGGTGACGCACGGCGGGCTTTTTTGCGGGCAAGATGGGTCTTAACCGTTACATCAGTGACGGCAATTGCGGCCCCGGCAGCCAAAAGTGTAGTTCCCGTTAGTCCAGAAAAGTATGCGAGCGCACCGCCGGCAGGCACTGAAACTGTGACGGCCCGTTGCACCCCCTCCCAAATAGACTGAATTGAACTGTCTTGCAGTTCCCCCCTTAGCGCCTCGAGCTTGGGACGAATGCGCATTACGTACGCATCCTTGGCGCGCTCCTTGAGCTCCCTGTCAGTATCGCAACTCGTTATCTTTGATGACAAATCTTCAAACTGAGCGGAGAGTTCTGCAAGCTGGTTTTCATGCGACCGCCTGAAAGCCAGCAGTTTGTCGATACGAATATTTGGATCAATGCTTATGGCCTCCATAACGAAAGAAACGAGTGCACCTTTCTTGTCCGATTGAGCCGAAGGCTTCACATCGTCAAGCATCGCGTGGAGATTAACACCCATAGAAGGCTCTTCGCTGGTCAAAGCGGCTAAATCAGTCTCTTTCGCCAAAAGCGCTGCAAGCGCAGACATATAGACTTCTGCGAATTGGCTATCGACCAACAGCCATTCGCCATCATTGTTATGATTCCTTCCTGCACGTCTCATCAGGTACTGAAGATGCGGCGACATCTTTTCTGGATGCATACCAATGAACTGAAGTTCATCAAAAAAATCCCTCAATTCTGGGGAAAGTTTCTCCGGATGCATTTGGGCTAAACCGGCCCGCATTGCGAGGCTTCTGATTTCAGGAGACAGCTTATCGGGATGGATATGCGCATTTCGGAACTGTTCACGAATTCTCATCCCGACCTTGTCGGCATGCAAAAGGATGCCCGCATTTGGATCATTTCGCATACTTTCAGAATCAAGGTGACGTCGAAAGAATCCACTATCCATCAATCCCACGACACGCTTGCCGAGTGTATCAAGTAACTCCGGATGAAGATCGCATCTCAATGGCTCAAGGAACCCTTCCTGCCATAAAACACGTGTTTCTTTATTTTGGTAAGGTTTTGAAACGGCACGCGGAGCGATCGTCTTGATTTCATCCCAAAAAAGGACAGCGGAACGCAACCATTTTGGATCATGAATATCTATATGTGGGTAATAAAGCGCTGATCCAAGCATTGGTCGCCCCTTTTCTATGACTCATACAATATGAAATATTTTTTAGTCTACTATTTTTAATTTGCAACTGCTTTCAGCGGATTGCTGCGATGGCGATTTCGGTTCTGGGAATTAATCTCGGGTTCGGTCTTTTTACCATCCGCCAGGCTCATCAATTTATAGCCACCCCTTCGTCAACCCGGACGGCGAAGCCGATCCGGGATGACGAAGCGAAGGGATGAAAAGCTACATCCCCTCCCCCATCTGCGTGACGACAACCGCCCCCTCCCGCGCCAAACTCCGCTCCAGTCCACCCCAACACAGGAGCAGCCATCATGAAACCCAAACTCACAGCAATCCTCATCAGCGCAGCCCTCCTCGCCTCCACCGTTCCGTCCCTTGCCAGCACCGTCTCCGGATGGTGGGGCGGCAATTGGCGGTGCACGATTGACGGGCGGCCCGCACGGATGAACTGGAAAATTGTCAATGCCGGCGACACGTCCTGCAACGGCAGCACGTGCACATCCACCTCGGCAGTCGCATGGCGCGGCAGTTTTTCCGACAATGGCTCGCGCTGGGTGCCGCTGACAAGACCACGCGAAGGCAATCTTGGCGGCATGTATTTCAACCATGCCGACGGCAACAAATGGTACCTGCGGACGCCTGTAAACAACCGCTCCAACGGCTGGACCACATGGAACGGCAACCGCTACCCGCTGTCCTGCTGGCGTTAGCCACGGCAGCGCGGCTGGCCCGGCGCTTCTCCTCCCAGCGCCGGGTCAAATCATGGCAGCACAGCCGTCAACCGCTGCACCAGCGCCTGCGACTTGTAATTCAGCTTCGACGGCGTCAGCCCCAACCGCAACACGATCATTTTCTTCGACGGAATGATGGCAATCGATTGCCCGTCATGCCCGAGCATCCAGTAAATGTCTGACGGCAGCGCAAAGCCGATGTCCGGATCCTCATCATCCGGCGTCGTGCCGGAAGGCCCTTTGAGCCACACCTGCCCCTTGCCGTACTGCACGCCAAAACCCGTATCCGAAGCAGCCACCGGCTCGCGCATCATCGCCACAAACTCCGGTGCCAAAAGCTGCACCCCGTTCGCCATGCCCCCATCCAAAAGCATCTGCGCAAACCGCGCCCAGTCACGGGCGTTCGCATACATGTACGACGAGCCGGTAAACGTCCCCGCTTCATCAGCTTCCAACACCGCACTGGCCATATTGAGCGGGCCAAACAGCGCCGCGCGCGGATGGTTGAGCGCAATATCCGCCCCGCCCAGCGCATCCTGCCAGATGCGCGACAGCAAAACGGTCGTACCGCTCGAATAGTTGAACGCCTTGCCCGTCGCGCCAATCAGCGGCTTGTCTCGCGCAAATGCAGCCATGTCCGGCTGAAGATAGAGCATCCGCGTCACGTCATCGACGGTGCCATAATCCTCGTTGAACTCCAGCCCCGAAGCCATCGCCATCAGATCGGCAATTGTGATCCGCGCCCGCTCGTCGCTCTTCCATTCCGGAAACAGCTCCGGCTTGGCAAGCGCCAGCTTCCCGTCGCGCACCAGTGTGCCGATGATCGCCGTGTTCACAGTCTTGGTCATCGACCAGCCAAGCAGCGGCGTCTTGTTGTCAAACCCTTGGCCATATCGCTCGGCCAATATCCGCCCGTTCTGCGCCACAATCACCGCCCGCATCCCCGGCCCGGTCAGCGCCGGATCGTCCAGTATCGCCGCAATCGCCGGATCCTGGCTCGGCGCAACCTGATTGCCGAGAGGCCATGGCGTTTCCGCATCCGCCGCCGCAGGCTCGCCCTGTTTCAGCGCAACGGTCTTCGCCTTCGCCAAATCGCCATTCGGCACGCTCGCGCAGCCAAGCCCGGGCCGGAACACCGCCAGCCCCTTGCCAAACACGCCCGCCAGCCCGGCACTCACAGTCCCCTCCGACTCGTCCACCGAAATCCGCACAAACTTCAGGATCGGGTGCCCCGGCGCCTGCACATCGTCAGCCAGCACCTGGTTACCATCACGGCCCGCCACAAACACATTCGAACAGACCATCTTCGCCGAGTAGGCGCTTGCCACGCGGATAAGGTCAGGCGGAGACACATAAAGCCATGCTCCCAGCCCGATAATGGCTAGCACGAACAGCCGCAGCACCCATTTCATCACCCTTCGCAGACCGCGCATGCAAACCTCCCGAATTTCGGCGGACTGTCAGTGCAAACATCGAAGAATGCAACGGAAATGCTCTGTTTCCACGCTTCTTCATCGTCGACCATGCCACCTTCGTCATCGCCGATCTTATGACCTTCGTCATCGTCGGGCTTGTCCCGACGACCCTGTGTATTGGATTTGTGGTAGTATGGGTGTGGGCGGGAGCTCGACACGACCCGGGTCTTTGAAGACCGTAGTCTGGCTGGAGACCCGCCCACGCTTTGAACCTGAAACC
>JANPEK010000320.1:0-4087 GCA_031422915.1 Phyllobacteriaceae bacterium
GGTTTCAGGTTCAAAGCGTGGGCGGGTCTCCAGCCAGACTACGGTCTTCAAAGACCCGGGTCGTGTCGAGCTCCCGCCCACACCCATACTACCACAAATCCAATACACAGGGTCGTCGGGACAAGCCCGACGATGACGAAATGTGGGGATTTTGTTGTAATTTCAATTGCTTGCAAGCGCCAAGATCGGGGACAGTTGCCCTTAGAGGCAACTGTCCCCGGGTTTCCACCGGAATGCTTCGACGGCGAAATAATGGACGTCTTTCAGTATGGCATCGACTGGATGGATTTCCCTGCGCCGATATCCCGGTGGTGGACCGGGTCGGAACGGGCTGATGCGGGTTGGTTTGTAAGGGGCTTTGGATGAAAGAAATTCATCGCGGCGGGCCCGCCATCTTGCCAGGCGGCGGGCTTGGCGCGGGAGGTCGTTCAAGGCGTGGCGCATCGCGCGCAGGCGGTTGAAGAGGAGGGTTGCGTTGACCGGTTGCGCGGCGAGGATGGCTTGGTGGTAGGCCTCAGCCGCGTTGAAGGGTTGGACTTCGTGCATTGATCCCGCCGCGTTGAGTTCGTTTTCCCAAGCGTCTTCGTCGAAATGTTTGAGCGGGTCGATGAGTTGAAACGATGGGGTGTGTGATCCGGCGCGAGAGGCGAAGGATGCAAAGAATGCGGGGAGCGGGCGGGACGGGCGGAATTTGATGACGATGCCGCGCGCTGCGATGACGATGAGGCGGCGGATGGCGGATTCTGCCGGGCGCAGGATGAGGAGGATGGCTGCGTAGAGTGCGCGTGGGAGGGTGAAGGTGGCAGATGTGTTGGCGTTTGAATTACCCGTGGCGTGCGGCAGTCCCCTCTCCGTCGGCTTCGCCGACACCTCTCCCCGCTCGCGGGGCGAGGTTGAAGCCGCAGCATCTGATTTAACCTCGCCCCTTTGGGGAGAGGTGTCGGCGCAGCCGACGGAGAGGGGGCTGCTGCCGGAGCCGACATCATGTAACCTCCCACGCAGCATCGCAAACAGCTCGGCGATGATGCCGAGCAGTAGTGCGTGGTTACGGGTTATGACCATTTCCCAGTTCACTTGCTGCGTTTTCCCTTGTTGAACACGAGGGGGATTATGAGGCTGGATTTTGAGTGGGTGGATAGAATGATGCTGAAAAAGATGTGGTTTGAATGATATCAATGGGTTGGCGGAGTTTTGCTGCGGGATAAGTCTGGCGGCAGTCACCTCTCCGTCGGCTTCGCCGACACCTCTCCCCGGAGGCGAGAGGTTAAAGCCCCGCGTTCTTTGCTATTCGCTCTTTCCATACTTCGCCTCCGCCCTGAGTTTGCCCCAGTACTCCAGCCGCTTGCGGATATCTCTTTCAAAACCGCGCTCTGGCGGGTCGTAGAAAGTTTGGCGGCCCAGTTTTTCGGGGAAATAATCTTGTCCCGAGAAGGCGTTTGGCGCGTCGTGGTCGTAGATGTAGCCGTCGCCGTAGCCCTCTTCGCGCATCAGTTTGGTTGGCGCGTTGAGGATGGTGCGCGGCGGGACCAGCGAGCCGTGCGTTTTCGCGGCGCTCATGGCAGCTTTGAAGGCTGTGTAGACCGCGTTGGATTTGGGCGCTGTGGCTAGGTAGACGCAGGCCTGCGCCAACGCCAGCTCGCCCTCCGGCGAGCCGAGATAATCGTAGGCTTCCTTGGCCGCGAGCGTGATGACCAGCGCTTGCGGATCGGCGAGGCCGATGTCTTCAGACGCCATGCGCACCAGCCGCCGGCCGATGAACAGCGGGTTTTCGCCCGCGTCCAGCATGCGGCTGAGATAGTAGAGCGCGGCATCCGGATCGGAACCGCGCACGGACTTGTGCAGCGCGGAGATGAGATTGTAATGCCCGTCCTGCCCCTTGTCATAGATTGGTGCGCGGCGCTGGACGATGGCTTGCAGGGCGGCGCTGTCAAATGTCTCGCCGGACTTGGCGGCGCGCCAGACTTCTTCGGCAAGTGTCAGCACCGCGCGGCCATCGCCATCGGCCATGCCGATGAGCGCCAAACGGGCATCCTCATCAAGCGGCAGCGCCCTTCCTTCAAGCGCTTCGGCACGGTTGAGCAACTCGGCAAGACTTTGTTCGTCATGCGTTTTGAATGTCAAAACACGGGCGCGGGAGAGGAGCGCGGCGTTGAGCTCGAACGACGGATTTTCGGTGGTCGCGCCAACGAGGATGATCGTGCCGTCTTCCATGACGGGCAGGAAACTGTCCTGCTGGGCGCGGTTGAAACGGTGGATTTCATCGACGAACAACAAGGTCTGCCGCCCGCCCATCCGGCGCACGCGCGCAGTTTCAAACATCTTCTTGAGATCAGCCACGCCGGAAAAAATTGCTGATATCTGCTCGAACGCGAGGTCCGTCTCGCCTGCCAAAAGCCGCGCGACTGTGGTCTTGCCGGTGCCGGGCGGACCCCAGAAAATCATCGAGCCGAGCGTGCCCGAGGCAATCATGCGGGTCAGCGCGCCGTCGATACCGGTCAGATGGTCCTGGCCGGTGACGTCAGTGAGCTTTGTCGGCCGCAGCCGGTCTGCCAGCGGCCGGTAGCCGATGTCGCGGGCATCGACGGCGAACAGGTCAGCCACCACGCGCGCCTAACGGAAAAACTGGCGGATGATCTGGCCGCCGCGGTTGATCTTGAAGCGCCACAGCGCGGCGGGCTTGTCCATAAGATCGGCAACCTGCTGTGCGGACTCGGCGGCAACGCCGTTGATCTCGAGAATGACATCGCCGGGCCGCATGCCAAACCGCACGGCGGGCGAATTGCGGTACACTTCCTTGATTACAACGCCCGAGGCATTGCGCGGCAGGCGGAGCTGTTCGGCAAGGCGCGGCGACAGGTTTGTGAGAATGGTGCCCGACAGCGGGCTGCGGCCCTCAATGGCTTGCTCATCTTCAGGCGCAGCTTGCGGCGCGGCATCAAGCCTGATCGCAATCAGCCGCTTCTGGCCCCGGCTGAGCACCTCGAAACGCGCGGTCTTGCCGATGCCTGATGTCAGCAGCCGGTAGCCGAGCGCATCTGGATGCTCGACCGGGAAACCATCCATCGACAAAACGACATCGCCGACCTTCAGGCCACCCTTCTCGGCCGGACCGCCCCGCACCACGGCATTGACCAGCGCGCCGATCGGGCGGGCCATGCCAAGACTGTCGGCAACGTCGGAGGTCACCAACTCGAAAGTTGCCCCGAGATAGGGCTGTTCGACGTGGTCGCCGCCCGCCTTGGCAGCATCAACGACCGTGCGCACAATGTTTGACGGAATGGCAAAGCCGATGCCGACCGAGCCGCCGGACTTGGAGAAGATCGCCGTGTTCACGCCGATCAACTCGCCGGACATGTTGATCAGCGCGCCGCCGGAATTGCCCGGATTGATCGCCGCATCGGTCTGGATGAAGAAGCCGAAATCCGAGACGCCGACCTGCGTGCGGGCAAGCGCCGAGATGATGCCTGACGTGGTGGTTTGGCCGACGCCGAACGGATTGCCCATTGCCAGCACCAGGTCGCCGACTTCCAGATCATCGGAATTGGCCAGCCGCAGCACGGGAAGCCGCTCGCGGGTGTTGACCTTGAGGACGGCAAGATCGAGGCGGTCGTCCTTGAGCAATATCTTGCACTCAAACTCGCGCCCGTCGGCGAACGCAATCTTGACCTCGTCAGCGTTGGCAATGACGTGATTGTTGGTGACGATGATGCCGGATGGATCAACGATGACGCCGGAACCGAGCGAAGACTGCATGCGCGGCGGGCCGTTGAAATCGTCGCCGAAGAACTGATCGAAAAACGGATCGCCGCCAAAGGCGGAACGACCACGCACTTGGCGCGCCGCATAGACATTGACCACGGCGGGCGATGTGGCTTTGACCAGCGGCGCATAGGACAGCTGGATTTGCTCACGGCCGAAGGGAACGCGGCGCTCGATGGCATCGCCGCGCTGTGCCGCCTGCGGCTCTTGCTTTGCGGGTTGCGGCTCATCGGCTGTGCCCAGCAACTGGTCAAACAGCTTGCCGATTGTCTCGCCGCTCAAGTCCTCGGCGAAAGCAATGGTGCTGCCCTGGGAAAGCAGCCAGCAG
>JANPEK010000321.1:0-4665 GCA_031422915.1 Phyllobacteriaceae bacterium
TTATTTATCCATTCAGTTAATTAACCAATCGGCTAAACAATGCCTCTCGACCCGCTGTCCGAAACACTCTCAGCCCTCGCCGACCCGACACGGCGGGCGATGCTTGCTCGATTGTCGAAGGGCGAGGCGACGGTGAATGAACTGGCTGAACCTTTCGCAATGAGCCTGCCTGCGATCTCCAAGCATTTGAAGGTATTGGAGCGCGCCAAGCTGATTTCGCGCAGCCGCAATGCGCAATGGCGGCCGTGCAAGTTCGAGCCCGAGCCATTGAGTAAACTCGACGGCTGGCTCAACGAATACCGCGAGCTTTGGGAGGGCCGCCTCGACCGGCTTGAGGGCTATCTTCGCGAAATACAGAGCAGTCAGAAGGAAGACGCAAAATGACAGTTACGGTAGAAACCGCCGTCAAAGCTCCGTTGTCCAAAGTCTGGCGCGCTTACACGACACCGGAAGACATCATGAAGTGGAACGCCGCGTCAGACGATTGGCACACCACCAAGGCCACAGTCGACCTGCGCGAAGGCGGCGAATTCTCTTCGCGCGTGGAAGCCAAGGATGGCAGTTTCGGATTTGACTTTGCCGGAACCTACACAAAAATCATTCCGCAAAAGCTGATCTTGTATGCCTTCGGCGACCGTGCTGCGACGGTCGAATTTATCGAATCCATAGACGCGGTTACCGTCCGCGTCACCTTTGATCCAGAGGCCGAAAACTCCATCGAAATGCAGCGTGGCGGATGGCAGGCAATTCTCGACAATTTCAGAAAGCATGTTGAAGCGGGCGAGCGCAGCTGAGCAACACTCAAGGCAAACAGGAAACCCAACTCATGTCTGCGACGTCCGAAATGCCCCACATGGAAATCACCAACAGCCGCGTCTTCGCCGCCTCGCGCGAGACACTGTTTGACGCCTTCGCCGACCCGGAAAAGCTGAAGCACTGGTGGGGCCCGGAGGGTTTCACCAACACGATCCACACATTCGAGTTCCGGCGCGGCGGCACCTGGCAGTTCACCATGCACGCCCCCGGCGACAGCGACTTCGAAAACACCTCCACCTTCAGCGAGATCGCCGCGCCAAGCAAAATCGTCTTCGTCCACCACTTGCCGATCCATGTCTTCACCATGATCATGACGTTCGATCCCGAAAGCACTGGCACGCGACTGACTTGGCTGATGCAATTCGAGCCTGCCGAAAGCAACGCCGGGATCAAGGACTTCATCACCGCCGCCAACGAACAGAATTTCGACCGGCTCGACGCATTTTTGAATCGCACTGAAGGAGAGTGACATGACTATTTCCGACAACCCCGATCCATCCAGAACCATCGGAGTATCCCGCCTCGTAAACGCGCCGCGCGAATTGGTGTTCAAAATGTTTACTCAAGCCAAGCACATTGACGCATGGTGGGGGCCGGAGGGCTTCCGCAACGAAACGCATGAAATGGGCTTCTTCGTCGGCGGCCTGTGGCGCTTCACGATGCACGGGCCGGACGGAAAGCCTTGGCCAAACTGGATCAAGTACAAGGTGATCACCCCGCCCGAACTGATCGTCTATGACCATGGCGGCGAAATGAGCGATCCGGCGCATTTCGAAGGCTCAACCACGTTTGAAGCGCAGGGCGACAAGACGCTGGTGACCTTGCGCCTTCTCTTCCCGACCACCGATGCGCGCGACGCAACCATCAAATTCGGCGCAGTCCAGGGCGGCGAACAGACCTTGGCCCGCCTTGCCGACCACGCAGAAGCCGAACTCGCGAAAGGACCGGCAAAGCTGCAAGACAAGCCCTTCATCATCTCGCGCACCTATGACGCTCCGCGGCAGATGGTGTTTGACTGCTTTACCAAGGCAGAGCATATGCAAAAATGGTGGGGGCCCAAGGGCGTCAAGATCGTCAAATCGACGATGGACCTGCGCGTTGGCGGCACCTACCATTATGGCATGCAGGCGGGCGACGCGCCGGTCATGTGGGGCAAGCAGGTGTACCGCGAAATCACCCCGCCTTCGCGCATTGTGCTGATCAACTCCTTTTCCGACGAGAATGGCGGCCTCACCCGCCACCCCGGCGCGCCATCCTGGCCAATAGAGATGCTCTCGACCTTCACTTTTGACGAGGTTGACGGAAAGACCACGCTCACCATCCGCTGGGAAACCATCGACACTGCCACCGATGTCGAACGGGCCACATTCCTCGGCGGGTTTGACTCCATGACCATGGGCTGGACTGGCACGCTCGACCAGCTTGGCGACTATCTCAAAACCGCGTAAGCTGGCTCTTATGCAACTGTGTGCCGCCCTTGGCTGGCGGCGCGCAAAATCCTGGAGGCAAACATGCTCTGGCTCATCCTCAAGACCATCTTGACTGCCATCGTGCTCGTCTTGGTCTATGCTTGGTTCAAGCCCAAGACGTTCCGCGTCGAACGCTCGACAATGATCAACGCGCCGTCAGAACAGGTTTATAAGCATGTCGCCGACTTCCACAAATGGCTGGCATGGTCGCCGTGGGAAGGTCTAGATCCCGAGCTGAAACGAAACTTCTCCGGCCCCGTTGAAGGCGTCGGCGCGGCGTATTCCTGGGAGGGCAACAAAAAAGTCGGTGCCGGACGCATGGAGTTGACAAAAGCTGATCCGAAAACCGGCCTCAGTCTGACGCTTGATTTCTTCCGTCCGTTCAAGGCGAGCAACATCACCGACATCGCCTTCACGCCCGAAGGCAGCGGCACACGGGTGAATTGGGCCATGCACGGCCCGCATCCGTTTGTCATGCGCCTGATGTCAACCTTTGTCAGCATGGACAAAATGGTTGGCAAGGACTTTGAGAAGGGGCTTGCGCAACTCAAAGCGGTGTCCGAAAGCTGAGCTTCACCCTTCGGAGCATGACATGACGGATATGACAGAAACCGCGCCGCTGGCCGGGCGGCGCGAATGGGTGGGTTTGGCTGTGCTGTCCATTGCCTGCCTGCTCTATTCGATGGACCTCTCGGTGTTGTTTCTGGCGATCCCCGCAATCGTCGCGGACCTGCAGCCGAGCGCGGCGGAAGTGCTGTGGATCAACGACATCTACGGCTTCATGGTTGCCGGGTTCCTCGTCACCATGGGCACGCTTGGCGACCGGATTGGGCGGCGCAAGGTCTTGCTGATCGGGGCAGCGGCCTTTGGCGCATCCTCGATGTTGGTGGCCTTTTCGACCAGCGCGCAAATGATGATCATAGCCCGTGCGTTGCAGGGCGTGGCAGGCGCGACCATCGCCCCATCCACCCTGTCGCTGATCGTCAACATGTTCCCCAACGAAAATGAGCGCAACCGCGCCATCGGCATCTGGGGCACGGCTTTTTCTGTCGGCGGGCTGATCGGCCCGGTGATCGGCGGCGTGCTGCTCGAATATTTCCACTGGGGCTCGGTGTTCCTGATCAACGTGCCGATCATGCTGGGGCTGCTCGCCGTGGCACCCTTCCTGCTTCCCGAATACAAGACCGGCGGGGGCGGGCGTCTTGATCTGGCAAGCGTCGCCCTGTCGCTCGCCACCGTGCTGCCGGTGATTTACGGCCTCAAGGAAATGGCCGCATATGGCCTGAGCTTCGAACCGCTGATCGCCATTGCGCTCGGGCTCGCGTTCGGCGCCCTCTTCATCCGCCGCCAGAAGGCACTTGCCGACCCGATGATTGATCTCGCGCTGTTCAAGGTGCCCGCCTTCAACGCCTCGCTGCTGGTCAACCTGGCAGGGGTGTTTTTCGTCTTCGGCATCTGGTTTTTCCAGAACCAATACTTGCAACTGGTCCTCGGCCTGTCGCCGCTGCACGCCGGCCTCTGGTCGCTGATCCCGTCACTGGTTTTCACCTACATGTCGCTGAATGCATGGAAGGTGACAGAGCGGTTCGGCGCAACGCGCTCGGTGGTCTGGGGTCTTGTGATTTTCGCCGCTGGCGCAGCGTCGATGGGCGTCTCATCATGGGCGCAGAGCCTCTATGGCGTCCTCGGCTCGTCGATGATCATCGGCCTCGGCTTCGTGCCGGTCATCCTGACCACCACCGGCCTCATCGTCGGCTCCGCCCCGCCGGAACGCGCGGGCGCGGCAAGCGCCATGTCTGAAACCAGCGCCGAGTTCGGCGGCGCACTCGGCGTGGCGCTGCTCGGCAGCCTCGGCACCTTCATCTACCGCGCGATGATGACCGGCACCACACTTCCCCCAAGCGCCGCAGCAGCCGGAAAATCCACCCTCGGGGGCGCAGTCGAAGAGGCAAAGGAGCTTGCCGCCGGAACAGACATGGCCTGGCTCGAATCCGCCCGCAACGCCTTCGCCACAGGCTTCGCCGCAACATGTTTTCTGGCAGCCGTGGCGCTGCTCGCGTTGGCGTGGGTGGCTGCACGGGTTTATGCCGTGAGCGATGTGAAGGTGGCGGGGCATTAACTCTTTCCCTTCTCCCCGCCGTTTGCGGGGAGAAGGTGGCGCGAAGCGACGGATGAGGGGCAGCGCCAAAGTTGAAAGGCTCCTGCATTCCGGAACACGCCAATTACCACCCTCGGCGCGGGGGCCCCAACCCCCCCGGGGGACCAAATAACCCCACACCCCGGGGCGAAGCGAAGGGTTGTGACAATACCACCCCCCCGAAACCGCAAGGCCTTGTAAAAAAACAATAAACGGGGTGGTGTGTGTTGGGGCGTGTGAATT
>JANPEK010000322.1:0-27710 GCA_031422915.1 Phyllobacteriaceae bacterium
GCGGGGAAGTTTGGCAGGGTTTGGCTCGCGGCGCGGGGCTTCAAGATGAGGCCGCGCGCGGCGATGACGATCAGTCTCCGGAGGGCGGATTCTGCCGGGCGCAGGATGAGGAGGATGGCGCAGTAGAGGCGGTATGGGAGGGTGAAGGATGCAGAGTCAAACTCGGCGCGCGGCAGTCCCCTCTCCGTCGGCTTCGCCGACACCTCTCCCCAAAGGGGCGAGGTTAAAAGCCCGGAGCTTGGTTTAACCTCGCCCCGCTTGCGGGGAGAGGTGTCGGCGAAGCCGACGGAGAGGGGACTGCTGCACGATGCAAATGCAAACCCAGCCTTCACCCTCTCATACCGCCTCTACGCGGCAATTCTGATGATTCTGCGCCCGGCAGAATCCGCGCTCCGCCGCCTCATCGTCATCGCCGCGCGCGGCCTCATCCTGAAGCCCCGCGCCGCGAGCCAAACCCTGCCAAACTTCCCCGCCTTCGCAGCCGCAAACGCATCGCGCGTCCCGTCCTTCGCCCTCCTCGACTCGCTCAAGCATTTTGACCTCGAGGATTTCAACCAAAACGCCACCCCGCACACCAGCTTCTCCAGCTCCTGGGACGCAAGCGTCTTCGCGCCATCGCTCTCGCAACCCGACGAACCCATCAACGCAACGCTCCTTTTCAGCCGCATGCGCGCCTTGCGCGCCGCGCTCAGCGATCTCCCCAAACAAGCCCGCCGCCTCGCCCGCTGGCAGGCCCGCCGCGACGAACTGCTCAAGGCCCGACGCGTAACCCGCATCTCAATCTTCCGCCCCGGCCTGCCACCCGGCTGGAGACAACGCTCCATCCACGCCGTCGATGAAGTCCTGCGCGAATGCCACGGCCTCGCGCTTCACGCGGTGAACGGGCCGGATACGGGGTGAGTGCTTCGCGCCGCATTTTTTGCAAGTTTGAAAAGGGTGGTTTTAAGCAAAAAACGCCCCGCGTTTCGTCTTCGTCGGGACATGCCCGACGACGACGAAATTTGGGCGTCGTTCAAGCGATTGTCACCCAATGCATCATCACCCCATGAAATTTTGCCAGAACGCGCTTTGACCCTAACTATCCAAAACCAAAGCGCCCTGATGCCGGATCACTTTGGCGGCCAAGCGTGAGCCCGCGCGTGCTGCGGTTTCGGGGGCCTCACCTTGGAGCCGGGCAGCAATGTATGCGCCATTGAAGGCGTCGCCCGCGCCTGTGGCGTCAACCACATGGTCCACCTCTTCGACGGACAAAAACACACTGATATGGCCGGTCGAAACATGGACCGGGTTCGGGCCGTTTTTCACCACCACTTCGCGCGCGCCCGCTTCAAGGTAGCGAGAGATAGTCTGCTCCGGCGAACGGTCGCCAAAAAACGGTGCGTCGTCGGTAAATGTCGGCAAAACAATGCTGCTGATGGATGCCGCTTCAGTGATAATCTGGCGCATCGCCGCAACATCCGGCCACAGGGCTGGGCGGATGTTCGGGTCGAAAGCAATCATCGCCCCGTTCTCGCGCGCGCCGTCCAGAACCGCCAGCAATTCGGTGCGGCGGGCAGGCTTCAGTATCGCCAGCGTGATGCCGGAAAAGTAGATCGCGTCAGCCTTGGCGGTGGCATTGAGGAGATGCTCGGCATCATCAGCCAAAAGCCTCGCGGCAGAACTGTCGCGCCAGTAGGTGAAATGGCGGTCTCCTTGCTCTTGGTGGATGATGTAAAGTCCGGGGCGTTTGCCGGGTATCACTTGCACAAGATCTGTGGCAATGCCGTTCTCGTCGAGAAATTCCAGCATGGCTCTGGAATAGCGGTCATCGCCGACGGCGGTGAAATAGGCGACATCCCAATCATCGCCAAGTCTGGCGCGGGCATACCAGGCCGTGTTCAAAGTGTCGCCCGCAAAGCCCATACGCAACAGCCCTTCGCCGCCGCCGGACAGTTCGACCATGCATTCGCCGATCGACAGGAATTTCAGTCGCCGCGTGCCGCTTGGCATTCCTGTCCGCTCCGAAAGCCAGAATCAATTTCGGCAAGACTAAGCCTTGTCCGGCCAAGCCCGCAAGCTGCGCGCTTTCAACCCATTACCTTCGTGCCAAGTCCATGGCCTTCTGCTGCGACCTTTGCCTTTTTGGCATCTCGCAGTTCGCCGACTGATCTGACATCAAGACGCGCCGCGCCGCTCCAATCGCGGGTTTTCACCTTCGGAGTCTTCAGCCGCTCCTTCGCTGCCGGGATCGACCCTGCATATTGCGGCAGCCATTGCGCCTGTGCGACCAGCATTTCATCGACCATCTGCCACACTTCTTCCGGCGTGCAGATTGCGCCGACCAGTGGGTCATGAAGCACTGCCTGTTTCAACAGTTCGACATCGCCGGTCATCGCAGCCTTGACGCTCATGCGCTGAACATTGACGGAAGCCATGCATGTTGCCGCGCAGGCGTCGGGCAAGGTGACGCCTTCGACCATGTTGATGCCGAAGCGATCGATGAAGCCGGGACTTTCGATGATGCAGTCGGCGGGCAGGTTCTTGATCACGCCGCCATTCCTGACGTTGAAGTGGCCACGGTATGTCCGGCCCGTCTCCAACGCTTCGAGAATGTGCGAAGCGTGCTCGTCAGTGCGGACATAGTTGGCCAGCGGCGCGCCGGCGTCTTCGAGGAATTTCGGGAAGTCTTCCTCGAACCAGTTCCGGTTCTCAGTCGAGTAGCGCAGGTACCCACCAGTCTCGCCATGGATCCACTCATCCATCGAAATCCAGTCCATGATCTGATCAGGGCGCTTGCGGTACCAGGGGAGATATTCGGACAGATGGCCGTTGGACTCGGTGGAATAGAAGCCAAAGCGTTTCAGGACATCGATGCGCACCTTCTCCTGTTGCGAAAAGACGGGGTGGCGCTCGAAGGCCGTGGTCAGTTCTTCGCGGCTGATCTTGCGGCCATTATGGCGCAGGTCGAGGTACCAGGTCTGGTGGTTGATGCCGGAGCACCGGATGTCAATCTCCTCCATCGGCAGGCCAAGCGCACGGGCAATCTGGCGGTGGCCATTCTGGACGCCGTGGCAAAGGCCGACCGTGTTGACGCCGCCATGGTCGAGCGCCGCCCAGGTCATCATCGCCATCGGGTTGGCGTAGTTCAAAAGCCAGGCGCCGGGCTCGGCAAATTCGCGAATGTCCTTGCAGAAGTCGAGCAGCACCGGGATGCCGCGTTGGCCATAAAGAATGCCGCCGGCGCAAATCGTATCACCGACGCATTGATCGACGCCATATTTCAGCGGGATGCGGATGTCGTCGGCAAAGGCTTCCAAGCCGCCAATGCGCACGACGTTCATCACATAGCGTGCGCCTTCCAGCGCCTTGCGGCGGTCGGTCGTGGCCGTGACTTTGGTCTTCAACTTGTTGACCGAGACGATGCGGCGGATGATCTGGGCGATCATGTCGAGATTGTGCGCGTTGATGTCAGTCAGCGCGATTTCGATGTCCTCGAACTCGGCGACCTTCAAGATGTCGGAGCAGAGTTTCTTGGTGAAGCCGACGCTGCCTGCGCCGATGATGGTGATTTTGAATGAGGTCATTGCGATGGTTCCTGAAGGCTCTGGAGATAGGTTCGGTGCGGCACGCATTGCGCTGCCGCGCGGGAATATTCGGCGACCAGCGCCGCGTGGGTTTTGCGGGCAAACTCGCGCGCCTTCGGATTGGCCGCCATTTTGGCTTTAGCGGCGTCGCGGTTGAGCAGGCCGAGACCGTCGAGCACCGGAACGTAAAGCTGTTCCTGCACATGAGCGAGGCCGAGATGCTCCAGACCCGGCGGGAAGCGGGGAAAGTCGGCGGGGCTTGGTATCTTCGTCTGCCACTGCGCGAGCCGGTCCTTAATCACCTGCGGATGGGTCGCCGCAACATCGCGCCAGAAAGGCGTGTCGCGCCGTTCGCTGACATAGTGCAGCCGGATGAAATCGCGGAAGTCGTCAACCTGCTGCGCCACGGCGGCATTATAGCGGTCGCGCCCTTGCGGCTGGCCGAGCCACTGCGACAGCATCATCATCTGGACGATGGTGCCGTGGATGGAGGTTGCTTCAAGTGGCTCAAGGAAGGAAGACGACAGGCCGATTGCGACGCAATTTCCGATCCATGCGTCTTTCTGCCGTCCGGCATCGATCTTGATGTCGTTGCGCGGGTGGATCTCGTATCCCAGCGCCGCTTCTATTTCGGCTTTGGCCTCATCGGGTGTCGTATGGTTGTCCGAGTAAACATAGCCCGCGCCATAGCGACCTTGCGTCGGAATCCACCACAGCCAGCCGGATTTCTGCGCCCAAGCAAGCGTGCATGGATCAATCTCTTCGCCATCCTTGATATCGACCCAGAAGGGCATGGCGCGATTGACCGGGAGGACATCGCGAAAACTGATCCATTCGGCACCCAGTTCGCCGATCAGCCGGCGCCGGAACCCGGTGCAGTCGAGGAAGAAATCCGCCTCTACGCGCTGCCCGCTTTCCATGATGAGCGCAGTGATGCCGCCGTTGCCCTTTTCGACGCCCGTCACCTGATCGTCGATCAGCGTGATGCCCTTGGCCTTGCGCCGCAGCCATGCCCCGACAAGCGCTTGGTCGAAATGGAAAGCATAGTGGAATGGCCCTGCCGGAACACGCTTTCCGTTGACCAGTGCGAATGGTCCTTTGCGACCATTGAGCAGGTGCTGGAACAAATGCGCCTCGCCGACAGAACGCCCGGCGGCAACTGCATAGGTGTCGAGGTCCGCACCGCCCGCGACCATTTGCGGCGTGTCGATCGGCCCGTCATAGCTGTGGCCAAGCCGTCGCCAATCCTTGTGGCGGATGCCGTATTTGATGGTCGCGCCGGTCTCGCGCAGGAACTCCTCTTCATCAAGATTGAAGTGGCGCAGCATCTGGCGAAAGACGGCGGTCGAGCCTTCGCCAACGCCGATCACGCCGAGCTTGGAGGATTCAATGACCGTCACTTTCGTGCCGGTCTTTTCACGATGAGCGACATCCGACAGCATCATCGCGGCAAGCCAGCCCGCCGTGCCGCCGCCGACGACGGCTATGTGGGCGGGCCAGTTTTTCATGATGCTTTGCGCGTCTCCACGCGCGCCCACTCGGGCAGCCAAGTCCCATGGGCGGCGAGAAGGTCGTGCGTCAGGTTCCAGATCTGGTCGAGATCAAGCTCCGCGCCGGTGTGTGGGTCGAGCATGGCGGCGTGGTAGATATGCTCGGGATTCTCAGAAACCAGCGCGGCGACGGTCAGCTCCTGCACATTGATGTTTGTGCGCATCAACGCAATCAGCTGAGGGGGAATGTCGCGCACTATGGTTGGCTGAAGACCGTTCGCATCGACCAGCGTCGGCACTTCGATCGCGCAGCCGTCGGGCAGTTGCGGGATGTAACCCCGGTTCTGATGGTTGCCGTAAATAACAGACGGTTCGCCGGTCACTACCGAGTTGACGATCTGGCTGGCGTACTCGTGGCTTTCTTTCAGTTCGACCGTGGCGTCGTTCTTCAAGGCCTCGGCCTCTTTCTTCCAACGGGCGATGTTTTCGATGCAGCGCATCGGGTATTCGTCCAGCGGGATGCCGAATTTCTCGATCAGGTCCGGGCGGTCACGCTTGATGAACCACGGTGTGTATTCGGCGAAATGCTCGGAACTTTCGGTGACGAAATAGCCGAGGCGCGTGAGCATCTCGTAGCGCACCTTGTTCGGGCAGCGCGGGTTCCAGTGGCTCGGTTTGGGGAAGCGGCCCTCGCGGTACCCCTTCTTCAGCGCGGGATAAAGATCAACATAAGAACCGTCCGGTTGGCGGTGCTCGAAGTTGAGATAGAAGGCCATGTGGTTGATGCCGCCGGCGCGGTAGCGGATGTCTTCGACAGGTATGTCGAGATCGCGGGCGAGTTCATAGGCGGTGCCCTGAACCGAATGACACAGGCCGACTTGGCGGATTGTCGGATACTTTTCTGCAATGGCCCAAGTGTTGATCGCCATCGGGTTGACGTACTGCAACATGATCGCATTCGGCGCGACAGCGAGCATATCCTCGCAAATCGACCAGAGAACAGGCACAGTGCGAAGCCCGCGCATGATGCCGCCGATGCCGAGCGTGTCGGCAATTGTCTGGCGCAGGCCATAAGCTTTCGGCACTTCAAAGTCGGTGACCGTGCAAGGTTCGTAGCCTCCAACCTGAAAGCAGCAGACGACGAAGTCTGCCCCTGCAAGGGCGCGGCGCTGGTCCGTGTAGGTCTTGACTGTGGCCTTGCCGCCAAGCGAGTGGGCCATCTTACCGACGATGATCTCAGATTCCTCGAGGCGCTGCGGATTGATGTCCATCAGGCGGACTTCGGCGTTGGCAAGGGCAGGGCGCTGGAGGATGTCGCCTGCGATATTTTTGGTGAACACGGCGGAACCTGCGCCGATGAAGGTGATGACAGTTCTGGACATTCTTTGACCTCAAGTTGCTATTTCAAATGCCGCCCGGACGAGCCGCTTGGTGTAATCGGTTTGCGGACGCTCAAGCACGTCGGCGACCGGGCCCTCTTCGACAATCTTGCCGTTTTGCATGACAATGACGCGATGGCAAAGGGCGCGCACGACTTTCAGATCGTGCGAAATGAACAGGTAGGACAGGCCCTTGTCGCGTTGGAGTTTGCGCAACAGTTCGATGATCTGCGCCTGCACCGACAAGTCGAGCGCGGACGTCGGTTCGTCAAGGAGGATGAACTCCGGCTCGAGCGCGACCGCACGGGCAATGGCGAGGCGTTGACGCTGACCGCCGGAGAACTCATGCGGGAAGCGGGCAAGGATGGTGTCCGGCAGGCCGGAGTCTCGAAGCGCCTGTTTGACTCGCTCAAGGCGCTCAGCGCGGGTCTTGCCGATGCCGTTGACGATGAGGCCCTCTTCGATGATCTGGCGCACCGACATGCGCGGGTTGAGCGAGGAGAACGGATCCTGAAAGACGATCTGCATGCGCTGGCGGAACGGTTTCATGCCGAGACGGTCGAGCGTGTCGATGCGGTGGCCGAGGAAATCCACCTCGCCTTCTGTCAGCTTGTTCAAGCGCATCAGGGCTTGACCGAAGGTGGTTTTGCCGGAGCCGGATTCGCCGACAAGGCCGAGCGTCTCGCCGCGCTTCAGTATCAGCGACAGGCCATCGACGGCGTGCAGATTGTAGTTTGTGCCGCGGAATGCGCCGCCTTTGCGCAGCGTGTAAGTGACGCGCACATTGCGGCCTTCGAGCACGGTTTCTTTCGACACATCCATCGCGTTGGCGTGGCCCTTTGGTTCGGAGCCAAGAAGGCGCTTTGTGTAGGGGTGCTGCGGATTGGTGAAGAGCTGCTCGGTCGGGCCACTTTCGCGCACCAGCCCGTGCTGCATTACATAGACATGGTCAGCGAACTGGCGGACGACCGTCAGGTCATGGGTGATGAGGATCACCGCCATGCCGTTCTTTTCCTTCAGCACCTTGATGAGGTTGAGGATTTCAGCCTGAACTGTCACATCGAGCGCGGTGGTCGGCTCATCGGCGATCAGCACATCTGGCTTGTTTGCCAATGCCATGGCGATCATCACGCGCTGGCGCTGGCCGCCGGAAAGCTGGTGTGGATATTGGCGGACTCTGGCTTCCGGGTCGGGAATCTGGACTTCTTTCAAGAGATCAACTGCGCGCTTGAAGGCGTCGGCCTTCGAGATTTTCTGGTGGATGCGCAGAATTTCGGCGAGCTGTTTGCCGATTGTGTAGACCGGGTTGAGCGAGCTCATCGGCTCCTGGAAAATCATCGTCAGCCGGTTGCCGCGCAGGCCGCGCATTTCCTTGTCAGACAGGCGGGCCATGTTCTTGCCGCCATATAGGATTTCCGTGTTGTCCGAGACACTGGCGCGCTTGGACAGGAGCTTCATGATGGCGCGGGCGGTAACGGATTTGCCCGAGCCGGATTCCCCGACCAGCGCTATGGTCTGCCCCTTGTGCAGCGTGAACGAAACGTCCTTGACCGCTTCGACTTGGCCGCCGTCGACTTTAAATGAAACGCCGATATTTTTGGCTTCAATGGCAATTTGCTGGTTCATATCGGCCTCAATACGGGTCAATGGCGTCGCGCAGGCCATCGCCCAGCGCATTGAACGCGAAGACGGCAAGCAGGACAAAGCCAACAGGGGAGAGAATCCACGGGTACGAGCCAATGACCGAGAAAGTGCCGGCATCCTGCAGCATGAGGCCCCACGAGATCAGCGGTGGTTTGACGGCAAAACCGAGGTAGCCGAGGAAGGATTCCAAGAGGATGATAGTGGGAATGCCGAGCGTGATTGACACGATCACATGCGACATGACGTTTGGAAGGATGTGGCGAGTGATGATGCGGTTGTCTGATGCGCCGACGGCCATCGCCGCGCGGACATAATCCACGCGTGCCATCGACATGGTCTTGGCGCGGACCTCGCGCGACAGCTGCGCCCAGCCAAGGCCGACGATGACCGCGATGACGAAGGAGAGGAAAATGTAGGATGGCGCAGTGACTGGAATGAGCGTAGTCAGAGCCAGATACAGCGGCAATTGAGGGAAGGCGAGTATGATTTCGACAAACCTCTGGAACCACAGGTCGAATTTGCCACCGAGATAGCCGGACATGATGCCGGTGAGTGTTCCGATGACAGTGATGAGTGCGATAGATACCAACGCGATCATCAGCGAGATGCGCGAGCCCACGATGCCGCGCGAGAGAATATCGCGGCCGAGCTTGTCGGTGCCGAGGAGGTGCAGCGGCGTGCCGTCCGAGACGCCGATAAAGTGGCGGTTTGTCGGGATCAGGCCGAGGAACTTATACTCCCAGCCTTTGGCGAAAAGGGCCAGCGGGCGGGGATTATCCATATCCGGTCCCATGAGCGGCTGGAAGGTGATCGGGTCGAGTTCCGCGCCTTCCGTCACCGGATAAGCAACCGGCCAGAGTGTGAATCCATCTTTGCTGAAGAAGGATATTTTGTCCGGCGGGGCAAACGAGGTTGTGGCTGCGTTCGGGTTCATGGGCGAAAAGAAGTTGGCAAACAGGGCGAAGACCAGCAGCAAGGTCACAAGTACCAACCCAACCATGCCGGGAATGGATTTGCGCAAACGCCGCCAGACGAGTGCGCCATAGGTTTGCGATGTTGTTGAAACGGTGGAGATGCGGGCGTCATCCGCCTCGCCTTCATGTGTGCTCATTCGTCAGCTCCCACACGAATGCGCGGATCGAGAAGCGCCAGCAGCAGGTCGGCGATGATGTTGCCGATGATCAGCGTGACGCCAAGGACCAAGAGGATTGTTGCAGTGACGTAGACATCGCCGATGCTCATCGAGCCGACGATGGCGGGGCCGATGGTGGCGAGGCCGAAAACGATGGCGACCTCGACTTCGCCGGTCAGCATGTAGGGCAACACTACGCCTTGGCGGGCGATCAGCGGATGCAGCGCGTTTGGCACCGCATGGCGCATGATGACGCTGGATTCCGACAGACCTTTTGCGCGGGCGGTCTCGACGTATTGGGCGTTCAGCGTGTCCAGCAGATTGGCCCGCATGACGCGCATGTTGTAGGCAAGGCCGCCGATTGTGGCGACGGCAATGACCGGCCAGATATGCTGCAAAAGGTTCCAGAACTTCGCCCAGTTGAAATCAAACCAGCCGAGCCAATAGACTTGGCCGCCGAATTTGGAGGAGTAGAACGAGCCGATTTCCTGGACGTTGAGCTTGTAGGCAAGGGTGTAGAGAATGATCAGTGCCAGAAGGAAGCGGGGCACGGTCATGCCGAGGAAGCTGATGAAAGACAGAAGCGTGTCCACCCACGTGTATTGCTTGACGGCAGCAAGAACACCGAAGCCGATGCCGATGAGTGTTGCCAGAAAATGGCAGGTAAGAGCGATGGCGATTGTGACTGGCAGGCGCTGCGCCACCACGTCCCAGACAGGCTTGTTGTAGAAATAGGATTGGCCGAAATCGCCGCGTGAGACAATACCCCAGATCCAGCTTCCGTACTGCACGATCATCGGGTCATTGAGCCCGTTCTTCTCGCGGTATTCTTCGGCGGCGCGGTTGGCGGCTTCGGCTGTGGCGTTGCCCTGCACCATCATGTTGGTGCGGATGAAATCGCCGTAGTCGCCGGGTGGTGCCTGTATGATGATGAACGTGATGATGCTCATCACCAGAAGCACGGGCACGGCCTGAGCGATGCGAACCAACAGGAAGCGCAGCATGGGCTTTATCCTTGACAGAAGTTCGGGCAGAAACTGCCGTGGCACGGGCGGGGCGAATGGTCTGCCCCGCCCTCTGGTTTCGGGAGGAAACCGTCAGTTGGCCGCAATGGGGCCTTTGTCGCCCAATTTGCCCGGCAGCGTCTTTGGATGCAGCTCGGCTCCGAGTTGCTTCTCAGCGGCAACCCAGACGCGCTCGCGGATGATGTTGTCCTCAGCCCAGTTGTACATGTAGATCGGTGCGCCGGCCGGGATGTTGGAGAAGCGCTTGTTGATGATCAGCGCTCCGGGATAGGCCGTGAGACCGATACCGAACAGGTTTTCGGTGTACAGTTTCTGGTAGGCTTTCATCAGCGTCACACGCTCGGCAGGTTCGCGGCTCGAGATGAAGGCGTTGACGGTTTTCACCATCTCGTCCTCAAACGGCAGCAAGTCCAGTTGTCCGCCGGTGTTGGCGCGGTGCTGTATGGTTGTGCTCGGGCCGACCGGGGCAAGCCGGTCAGTGCTCTGCACCGCAGTGATCAGGTCGGTCTGATTGCGGTAAATTACCCAATCGAACTTGCCGGATTCACGGGCATTGTCGAAGTCCTTGCCGGTGAGCGCGTTCAATGTGACCTTCACACCTACATCGCCCATCATGGCAACCACGCCTTCGGCGAGGTTCTTGTCGGTTGAATAGTCCGACTGGGTCAGAAGCGTGACATTCAAATCTTCGCCGCTTGCAGCATTGACGAAGCCGTTGCCATCCGTGTCTTTCAGCCCGGCTGCAGCAAGCGCTTCCTTGGCGCTGTCTGCCGAGAACGGGTAGAACACGGTAGAAGCTGCGTCATAGAACGCTGTTCCGGCGTAGAGTCCGCCCGGATAGGGCGTGGTGAACGGGCCTTTGACCAGGCTTTCACCCAGCCGCTGCCGGTCAAGCGCATAGGTTATCGCCTTGCGGAAATCTGCATTGCGATTGAGCTCGCGCACCGCTTGGCCGCGGGCATCGGGTTCACCCCAACCGTTGCCGGAGAAGTTTGGCAAGAGTGAATAACCGATGGTGCGAGGGCCAAAGGCAAGACGTGCCGGGCTTGCAGGATCGGCGGCTTTTTTCAGGCTTTCGACGTAGTTTTCTGCCTGCTCCAGGTTCGAGAAGTCGCCGCTGCCGGAAACGGCTTGAACATCGCGGTCCGCCCAAGTTGACAGGCGATACTGCATTTCGTCGAGATACGGCAATTGCTGGCCGGTTTCGTCAACCTTCCAATAATAGGGATTGCGGCGAAGCACGACGATGTCATCGGGGCGATGCTCGACGACAGCCCATGCGCCCATGACCGGGAAGTTCATCATGTCGGCGGGAAAGGCTTTCTGGAAAGCATCATAGCTTGCGCCGCCGTACTTTGGATGTTGCGGCTTGAGAACATGCGAGGGGCCCGGGCAAAAGTTGCCATAAGCCATTTGGTAGAGAACCGACTCGGGGAATGCCGACGTGAAGGTCATCTTGAACGTATTGGCATCGATCACTTCGAGTGTGGTACCTTTGCCATAGGTTTCCTGTGCGGCACCCATAAGCGGGGTGACTTCAGGGTCCATGATGACATCGTTCCAATAGAAGGCGATGTCTTCGGTATCGAACGGATCGCCGTCGGACCATTTCGCGCCTTCGACCAAATTGATGGTCAATGACATGCCGTCTGCCGACCATTCCCACGACTTGGCAAGGTTCGGCATCGGTTGTAAATCAGTCGAATTGATCTGGAACAGCGGGCCGGTGCGGGTGAGACATTCGACCAGACCGATATCAATACCGCCCCAGCCGTAGGACTGGCCAGCCCAGAAGTTCCAGCCTTCCGGACGCCCGCCAATTACATGGCGCATCACGTCTCCGTAGACGCCCGGGCCATCCGGCATGTTGGCAGTCTTGTAGACCATTGGCTCTTTCGGCAGGCGTTCGGCCAACGGCGGCAACTTGCCGGCCTTTTCAAACTCGGCCACCCAAGCAGGTTCGGAGTAGGCGGGCAAAGCCTTGTACTCAGCGACATCTGCGCGATTGACGTAGGTTGGCTCGCCTTGTGCATCAAATTTGGGGGCTTCCGGTGGCGCGGTCGGCGCCATCATTTCGGCTTTTACAGCCGCGACAGAAACGCCCAGCATAAGCGCCGCAACGGCGGCGCGCCGGATAGACATGTTCATGGTTCCTCCCATGGCCGTTGCCGGCCTAAACAACTTTAACTCTTCTCCCACACCGCGCCGACGGCAAAAACCCCGCAGGTTCGGGCACCTCACCATTGCGGTGGACACCCTTTGCGGCAATACTGATTTGTCAGATTGTTTTCCGGGAATTTAAGATTTGAGGATTTGCGTTTGAAAGAGTTTGCTGTTCAGCGGGACACTGTGCCGGTGCCAAGCCACGAGCGTCACTTCTATGCGGCGAACCGTGCGTTCGGGCGGTTTGGTATCCGGATTTTCGAACCCGTGATCATGCCGCAACCGCACTGGCATGGCCATATCGAAGCGAACTTCGCGCTCAACATGTCCATGGAATATAATGTTGACGGTCAGACAATACTCATACCCGCCAACAGGCTGGTGATCTTTTGGGCAGGCATTCCGCACCAGCTGACTGTTGTGGACAGGATCGGCGAGGGGCCGCACAGGCTTTGCAATATCTATCTGCCGCTCGACGGATTTTTGATGATGCATCATATCACCAAACTCCAGATGGATCTGTTTGGTGGAGGAATGATTGCGTTGCCGGAAAGCCTTTGTTCCGCTGAACAAGTGCAGCGCTGGTATGATGATTACCGCAGCAATGATTTTGAGAGGGCTGAGCTTGTCAAGATGGAACTGAACGCGCTGTTCCGGCGCGCGGCCGCCGGTCCGTTGAGCTATCTTCGCGCGCCTGAGCATGAAATTGCGGGCAGCCGGACGCTCAGCTCCGTTCACATCCGCCATGTGATTGCCATGGTGCGGTTTGTGCTGGAAAACCTCGAAAAGCCGCTGCGCAACGCCGACATTGCCAAGGTTACCGGGCTACACGAGAATTACTGTCTGTCGATCTTCACCCGCATCATGCGCGTGCCGCTCAAACAATTTGTCATCCGGTTGCGGCTGATGCGGGCGAGGGCATTGCTGGTGGAAAGTTCGCTGGCTATATCTTCGGTTGCCGAGGCTTCGGGGTTTTCGTCGATCAGCCAGTTCTACGCGCAGTTCAAGCAAGGCTATGGCATCGCACCCGCTGCGGTAAGAGCGCAATATCTGCGCATGGAACTGCGGTAGAACCTTGCAGGGTTGACCGTTCAACGGCCGTCGAAGCCGGTCAGCACGCCGACAGCGTTGATGCCGATTTCTTCGACGGCGTAGCCGCCTTCCATGACGAACAGCGTTGGCAGGTTGAGTTTGGCGATGCGTGCGCCGATCAGCGGGTAATGTTCGCTGCGCAGTTTGAAGCGGCTGATCGGGTCTTTCTCAAATGTATCGACGCCAAGCGAGATCACAATGACATCCGGCCTGTAAGCTGCAAGTTTGGCGCAGGCGTCTTCGAGCGTTGCAAACCAGTCTTCCCATGTGGTGCCGAAGGGCATCGGGTAATTGATGTTGAAGCCTTCACCATTGCCGGCACCGGTCTCGTCCTTGTGGCCGAGAAAATATGGATATTCCTGCATCGGATCGGCGTGGAGATTGATGACTTGCACATCGGCACGGGCATAGAAGATTTCCTGCGTGCCGTTGCCGTGGTGATAATCGACGTCAAGAATGGTCACGCGTTTTGCGCCCTGATCCAGAAACGACTGCGCGGCAACCGATGCATTGTTGATGTAGCAGTAGCCGCCCATGAAGCCGGCACCCGCATGGTGACCGGGCGGGCGGCAGAGCGCGAAGGCGGCTGGCTGGCCTGACTTGACAAGGCCCGCGGCAGTAAGGGCAACATCATGTGATGACTTGATTGCATCCCATGTGCCGGGGACAAAACCGATGCCAGCGTCGAACGAATAATAGCCAAGCATGCCATCTATGAATTCCGGGCACTTGTCACCGCGCAGGCCTCTTGTTGGCCAGGTGAAGGGCAGTGCGGTGCCTGTGCGGCCCTCGGCCGTCCAGCGGTCCCAGACTGTCGGGAGAAAATCAAGATAGTCCTGACGATGCACTTTGGTGGCTGTATCCAGCGAATGTTCATCTGGCCCGATGATATCGCCTAGGCCGACGGCCTTGACACGCTCGTGCACAAATTCGGCGCGGGATGGCTTTTCATATGCCGGGACGATCTGGCCAGCCACCAGTTCAACCTGGTTGGAATGTCCGTGGTGGCGCGGGGAGTAAACTGACTTCATGGGAATGTCCTGCGAGGTGAAACCGCCCGGAAAACATCCGGTCTCTCATGATCGCCATTTTTGCAAGGCCGTCCAGATGCGTTGCGTCTGTTGCCGAAAGATATCTGCGTTCGTCACTTTGGAAGGGTATCGTCGTCGTTGAGCAGCCGCTCGGAAGCACCGTCCAGATCGTCATACTGGCCGCTTTTCAACGACCAGAGGAAGGCGGCGAGGGCGATACCGCCGAGAAACAGCGCGACCGGTATCAGGACAAGCAGGTTGTTCATTGCGCAAGACCCGGCGAAAGGGTGGCAACAGTGCCGGTAGGCGCTGCCTTGGTGGTGCGCCTCGGTTCGAGCAGGCGCATGGAATTGGCGACGACGATGATTGACGACAGTGACATGGCGATGGCAGCGACGAGGGGCGTGACATATCCGAGTATGGCCACGGGGACGGCAAGCACATTGTAGCCGATGGCGAGCGCAAAATTTTCGCGGATCAGTCGTGCTGATTTCAACGCGACGCGATGCGCTACCGGCAGGGCATCAAGACTTTGGTGGAGCAACACAAAGTCTGCAGCGTTGCGTCCGACATCTGCTGCCGTCGCCGTTGCCATCGACACGTGCGCGGCCGAAAAGGCCGGCATATCGTTCAGGCCATCGCCGACCATCAGCACGGCATGACCGTGCCTGGCATAGTCCTGAATGGCGATTACCTTTTCGCCGGGGAGCATCTCGTGCGAAAAGTCAGCAACTGCGCAGGCCTTTGCCACTTCAGCCACCGCGGTTTCAGCATCCCCTGAAAGGATGCGGACGATCTGGCCAGTCTGCTTCAGGTACCGGACTGCAGCGGCGGCACCGGGGCGCAGTTGATCGCGGGTCAGGAACTGGGCAAGCAGAGAGCCATTGCACGAAAGACTTGTGTATCTGTTGGCAGTGACTTCCGCCGAAACCGCCCACTCAGCACGCCCCAGACGGAAAACATCTGTGCCATACTTTGCCTCGAGGCCAAGACCCGGATATTCGACAGGCGGCGTCTCCAACTTGAACCCTCCGACAACTGGTCCTGCGGCAACGATGGCTTGCGAAACAGGATGTCGCGAGAAGGCCGCGATTGCAGCGGCAATCGCGCGGAATTCGTCCGGGATATCAACGAGGGTTGAAACTGTTGGTTTGCCGAGTGTGAGCGTGCCTGTCTTGTCGAACAGCACCGTGTCAACCTCGGCAAGACGCTCCAATGCCGCGCCGTCCTTGACCATGACGCCATGTGAGAATAGCCGCTGCGCTGCCATGACCTGGACGATCGGAACGGCGAGGCCAAGGGCGCAAGGACACGTTATGATCAGCACGGCAATGGCAATGGTCAAAGAGGTGTGAACGTCGGCACCGACCCACATCCAGCCGATGAAAGTCAGCAAAGCCGTCAGATGGACCATGGGCGAATAAAGCGTGGCGGCGCGGTCGGCGATGCGGCGGTATCCGGTGCGCCCGCTTTCTGCCGCCTCCATCATCCGCACCATCTCGGCAAGGAAAGACTCTTCTGCCAATGCTGTCGCCTCGATTTCGAGAGCGCCATTCAGATTAAGTGTTCCGGCGACGAGTCTGTGTCCTGCTTTCACAGCGACCGGGAGACTTTCACCTGTTGCGAGCGAGGCGTCGATTTCCGAGCTTCCACTGGTGACAACGCAATCAACAGGCACGCGTTCGCCTGCTGCCAAAAGCATGATCATGCCCGGTAGAATTTCAGAGACAGGGACGAACGCCAGCGTATTGTCGGGTCGGCGGACATTGGCACCGCGTGCGCTGAGCCTGACGAGGCCCTTGACCGCGGTCCGTGCCTTTTCGCGCATGACATGATCCAGTGTGCGCCCAATGAGCAGGAAGAAAAGCAATGTCGCGGCAGCGTCGAAGTAGGCGTGCTCGCCGTGGGTTGCCGTTTCGTAAACGCTCATGCCGAACGCAAGTGAAACGCCGAGCGATATTGGCACATCCATATTCATGCGGCCATACCGGAGGGCAAACCAGGCGGAGCGGTAAAAAATGCGACCGGCGAATACCAGGGCCGGAATTGCGATCAACGCCGAAACCCAGTGGAACAGGTCGCGCGTGGCGGCCTCTGCTCCTGCCCAGACCGACACCGATAGCAGCATGATGTTGCCAGCAGCAAAGCCGGATATGGCAAGCGCGCGGATGAGCTCCGAGAGGATCGGATCAGGCTGATCCACATCCAGATCCATCAATGTGGCAGGATAGCCGACACGGGCAAGAGCGACGAACATTTCCGATGGATTGAAGTTGTCATCCCAGCGTAGGGAGACGCGTTTGGTTGACAGGTTGACGCGAGGTTCCTCGATGCCCGGAATGTCTGAAAGCGTCTTCTCAACTTTGGCAATGCAAGCGCCGCAATGGACGCCTGCCACCGAGAGAAATGTCTGAAATCTGCCATCGCCAACGTTGCGGCTGGCGAGGAGGATTTCCTCTTTTGATGGCGCATCGAGAAGGATGCCACCGGTACCCGGAGCGCAGCAGCTCATAGCACCTTACCTTCCGACAATTCCAGCCTGCGGGTGGTGAAATGGGCGGGAAAGTCCGGGGGCACTGCGGTGGTTTCAACGGTCCAGACACCGTCTGGAACCCTGTCAGTTGTTGTAAAGCTTCCGTCCGGCTGACGCACAAGCGTCAGGTGACGGTCAGCGCTCTCGCCCACGGGATGCCTGAGAACCACAGTAACTCTTTCAAGTTCTATCTTGTCGCCAGACTTTCCTTGCATTTGAAAGGTGATCAGCCCTTCACTAAAACCAAGCACCGGTGTCCAGCCAAGCGCCGACTGCGCCTTGGCGGCCTCTACCTTCTCGTTGAATTGCTGGCTGGCAACGTAGGAATTCTTGACCACCAACCCGCTCCAGGTCGTGTTTGCCAGTGTCGCCATTGTCAGGTTTACAGCGATAATGGTGCCGAAGAACAGCACCATGATGATCAACATGTGTCTGCCCGTGAATTCCTTGGCTCGAACTTGCTTCATGGCTATTGCTCCGGTCCGTTAAAACTTGCCTTGTAGCGGTCGGACTCGCCCAGTGTCTTGTCGACTAGCACAAATTGGAACTGCTGTTCATCCGAGTCGTCGTCTTGTGGCGGCAAGCGGACGAAAATCTTCAACGGCGAGGCCTGGTCTGGCTCAGCCGTGAACTTCAACGTCCTGCCTGCCGGCTGATCAGACGGCTCAGCGACCATGGTTGCGCCCTCAAGACCTTCAAGGCTCAGTTCCATCTCGCGTCTGACCGGTACCATGTTCAATATCTTGACTGTGTAGCCGTTGCGGATGGAACCGTCAGAAAGCGTCACGAACTGTGGGTTGCGGTCATGGAGCACGTTGAGTGCGAGCCTGTCGCGCAGAAGCAATGTTGTCAGCAATCCAACGCCGACGGCCGCGAAGGCGCCGAAATACACGAGTACGCGCGGGCGAAACAACTTTTTAAGGTGAAAATGTTCGATCGATGGAGATAGTTTGCTGTCGGCATCGTGAATTCGCTGCGGACTGATTGGCTCAGTTCCGTTTGCGGTCGCAACCGCCATATTGGATTGATAGTCTGCAAGGGTGGCGTAGGAGATCAAGCCGCGTTCCTTGCCGATTTTGTCCATGACGCTGTCGCAGGCATCAATGCACAGAGCGCAGGTGATGCACTCCATCTGTTGACCGTCGCGGATGTCGATCCCCATGGGACAGACCGCCACACAGGCATTGCAATCCACACAGTCGCCGCCGACCACGCCGGCCGCAGCCGCTTTCTTTGAACCGCGGGTGCGAGGCTCGCCGCGCCAATCATTGTAAGTTACCGTCAGCGAGTTTTCATCGAGCATAGCTGCCTGGATACGTGGCCAAGGGCACATATAGGTGCAAACCTGCTCACGCAGCAGCCCGCCGAAGACATATGTGGTTGCGGTCAGCACAGCGACAGTAATGTAGGCGACGGCAGGCGCGTCGCCATGCACAAAGCTGTCGAGCAGCGTTGGCGCGTCGGCGAAGTAGAATATCCATGCACCGCCAGTCAGGACGCCGATCACAATCCAGATTGCGTGCTTGGAAACGCGTCTGGCCAGTTTGTTGACAGACCAAGGAGCGGCGTCAAGTTTCATGCGCGAGTTGCGATCGCCTTCAATCGCGCGCTCAACGACAAGGAACAAATCGACCCATACGGTCTGCGGACAGGTGTAGCCGCACCATGCGCGACCGACGACGGATGTCACCAGAAACAGACCGAACCCGGCCATCACCAAGAGGCCCGCGATGTAGTAGAACTCCTGCGGCCATATCTCGATCATGAAAAAGTAGAAGCGCCGGTTGGCGATGTCGAGCAGCACGGCCTGATCCGGTGCGTAGGGCCCGCGATCCCATCTGATCCATGGCGTCAGATAGTAAATAGCCAGAGTGACCAGCATGACCAGCCACTTGAAGCGGCGAAAGGTTCCGTTGGCGCGCTTGGGGAATATCTTTTTGCGCGCCTCATAAAGCGGCTGGCGCACACGAGCGGAATTGACCGGCTCGACGTCGATGCGGGCAATTTCCGGCTTTTCGACAAGAGTGTCGTTTATGCTCAAGCCCTTGGCCTTTGTGTCATTCGCCGCCGCCAAGCGAGTGGACAAATATCGTCAGCTCCTTCACGGAAACATCGCCAAGGCGGGCGCCCCACGCTGGCATTGCGCCCTGTTTGGGGGCGCGGATCTGCGCTGCAATCTGGTCCACACTCGAGCCATAAAGCCAGACGGCATCTGCAAGGTTCGGCGCGCCGAACTCGCGCTTACCCTTGGCATCGTCGCCATGGCAAGCGGCACAGTTCTGGGCAAAAATCTCTTTGCCAGATGCAACTTTTGCTGTGTCTGTTTGCGGTGTTGTCAGGTTGGCGACAAAGGTAGCAGCGTGCACTATTTCCTCAGGCTTCAAGATGTCAGCGTACTTTGGCATGTCCGAAACTCTTGTTTCGGCATCCGTTACAAAGCGCACGCCATGCGACAGCGTCGTGTGAATGTCGTCAACCGTGCCGCCCCAAAGCCAGTCATCGTCGTTCAGGTTTGGAAAGCCTGCCGATCCTTGCGCGCCGGTGCCATGGCACTGGATGCAATTGACTTTGAATGCGGCCCCGCCAGCAGAAACAGCAAATGTGCGCAATTTTTCGTCGGCGACAATCTCGGTCAGCGATTTCTCCGCGATTGCCTTGCGGAATTCTACCTTTTGGCTTTCACCGCTAGCAAGTTCGCCGCGCAATTCAGCACGGCTCGAGTAGCCGAGCCAGCCCTTTGTAGCCGTGGTCAGCATCGGCCAAGCGGGATAGGCCAGGGAATAGACAAGCGCCCATGCAATACAGGCATAAAATGTGTAGAGCCACCAGCGCGGCATCGGGTTGTTCAGCTCTTGGATGCCGTCCCACTCATGCCCCGTTGTCGAAACGCCGGTAACCTCGTCTATGTTCTTGTCGACCATTTTCAGTCTTCCTTGAACGGAATGTTGGCGGCGTCGTTTCCAAGTTCGCGGCTGCCTGGACGAAATGCGAAAAGCACAGCGCCAACAAAGAACACGGCCATTGCAAGCAAGCCCCAACTGTCGGCGAACTGACGAAGATCATTGTAATCCATGGGGGTGCCTACCTTTCGCCTGCAGCTTCGTTGTAGGTTTTGAAATCGACGAGGGTGCCCAGCATCTGCAGGTAGGCCACCAGCGCATCCATCTCGGTCAATGCTGCCGGATCGCCGTCAAAGTCACCGGTTTTTGCCTTCGGGTAGCGAGCAAGCAGCGCTGTCGTGTCTGCATCCGGGTTGGCCTGATCTGCAGTATCTGCCACTGCGCTCGCAATCATCTCGTCGCTGTAGGGCACGCCAACAGTTCTGTTGGCAATCAAATGCGCGCTCATGCTGGTGATCTGAAGCGGGGTGTTCTTGAGGAAAGAATAGCTGGGCATGATCGACTCCGGCACGACGGATCGCGGCTCGGTCAGATGTTGCACATGCCATTCATTGGAGTAGCGGTCGCCGACACGCGCAAGATCCGGCCCTGTACGCTTTGATCCCCACTGAAACGGGTGGTCGTACATGGACTCAGCGGCAAGGGAATAATGGCCGTAGCGCTCAACCTCATCACGGAAGGGTCGGATCATCTGACTGTGGCAGGTGTAGCAGCCTTCTCGGACGTAGATGTTGCGCCCGACGAGTTCGAGCGGCGAATAGGGCCGCATCCCCTCCACTTTTTCTATCGTGTTCTGCAGGTAAAACAGCGGAGCGATTTCAACGATGCCGCCGATGGCGACGACCACAAGCGAGCCGACGAGCAACAAGGTCGCGTCGCGTTCGATGATGGCGTGTTTATCGAGAATTGACATGTTGAATTCCTATTCCGCTGGCTGCAAGCGGGTAATCTGACCGCCAATGGGCAATTCCACGCGCTTGTGACCAAGGATGGTCATGGCGACGTTCCAAACCATGACCAGTCCACCGATGAGGTAAAGCAGGCCCCCGATCATGCGCAGGACATAGTAGGGGAACATGGCGGCAACCGACTCAGCGAAGGAATAGACCAGAAATCCCTGATCATTGTATTCGCGCCACATCAGCCCCTGCTGGATGCCTGCAACCCACAGAACGGCTGCGTAGATGACGATGCCGAGCGTCGCCAGCCAGAAGTGCCAAGTGACCAGCCGCAGCGAGTAGAGACCCTCGCGGTTCCAGAGTTTTGGCACAAGGAAGTAAATGGCACCGAACGTGATCATGCCAACCCAACCCAACGCGCCTGAATGCACATGGCCGATGGTCCATTCCGTGTAATGCGACAGGGAGTTGACCGCCTTGATGGACATCATCGGCCCCTCGAAAGTCGACATGCCGTAAAATGCGATCGCCAACACCATCATCCGAAGGATGGGGTCCGTGCGCAGCTTGTCCCAAGCGCCGGAGAGGGTCATCAAGCCATTGATCATGCCGCCCCATGAGGGCATCCACAGCATGATCGAAAAGACCATGCCGAGCGTCTGCGCCCAGTCTGGCAGGGCGGTATAATGCAGGTGATGCGGGCCGGCCCAAATGTACAGAAAAATCAGCGACCAGAAATGGATGATCGACAAACGGTAGGAATAAACGGGCCGGTTGGCCTGCTTGGGCACGAAATAGTACATCATGCCAAGGAAACCGGCGGTCAGGAAGAAGCCGACGGCGTTGTGGCCATACCACCACTGCGTCAGCGCGTCTTGCACGCCTGAAAACAGCGAGTAGCTTTTGGAGCCGAGGAAGGACACCGGAACGGCCAGATTGTTGACAATGTGCAACATGGCAACTGTCACAATGAAGGACAGATAGAACCAGTTGGCGACGTAGATGTGCGGTTCCTTGCGCCTGACGATCGTGCCGAAGAACACAATCAGGTAGGCAACCCAAACCAGCGTCAGCCAGATATCGACATACCATTCAGGCTCGGCATATTCGCGAGCTGCCGTGATGCCAAGAAGATAGCCGGTCGCGGCCATCACGATGAAGAGCTGATAGCCCCAGAAAACAAACCAGCTAAGGTTGCCGCCGAAAAGGCGGGCGCGCGAGGTGCGCTGCACGACGTAGAACGAGGTGGCGATGAGCGCGTTGCCGCCGAAAGCAAAAACGACGGCTGAGGTGTGCAGCGGACGAAGGCGTCCGAAATTCAGGTAGGGTTCGATGTTGAGGTCAGGGAAGGCGAGTTGTGCGGCAACAATGACCCCGACCAGAAATCCGGCAATGCCCCAAAACAAAGTCGCAATTACGCCATACCGGACCGGGCCGTCCATATAGCCGGTCAAGTCGTCTGCCTTTCCCTGAACGGTCGAATAGTCAGACGTGCGCAAGAGCACCACCGCTCCACCGGCAAGCGCGAAGAACAAGACCCACATATGCGCCTGAAATGGCGCATCCTCAGCGAAGCCTGCCCCGAGCAAGGCGAGGAAGGCAGCAAGGCCAACTATGATTGTTTCGGTTGGATATTTCATCAATCATCCTCAAAGGCGTCTTTGCGCACGCATGCGCGCACGTATGGAATTGTAAGCCAAAACCAGTTGGCGAAAGGCACACGCCTTCGCCTTGACATGGATCAACAGCGGTCACCTTTTCGCCGCTATGCTGGCAATGAATGGAGGATGGACGGTTCGATGGTCGACTGATGCAGCGTCAGGAGGTTCAATGCTCCGTGAACCGGCACACGTGTTGAAACTTTTGTGCTCGAAGCATACACAAGTCAGCAGACGCCGCATCGCCGCATTGGCAGGCGTTATCCGGTCAACGCTCTAAGTCTCGGGATCCAATTTCGCATGGCGGCGGATCTGGTCGAGCGAGAGAAGCTTGATGCTTCGGTTGTGTACAATTTCGATGGCTCCACTTTTGCGGAGTTTCGTAAATTGTCGGCTGACTGTTTCGATGGTCAGCCCGAGAAAGTCGCCGATCTCGGCGCGGGTCAAAGGCAACTCGAATTCGACCGGTCCCTCAAGATGCGGGCGTTCCGGGTCGATATGACATGAAATATAGTAGAGCAGGCTGGCCACTTTTTCGGCGGCAGTCTTGCGGCCCAGTGTGAGCATCCAAGTGCGCGCTTCGTCGAGCTCTTTCAATGCTTGGTGATGAAGCCGGTGCTCCACTGACGGACTGTTAATGATCAAGCGCTCAAAAACGGACTTCGGGAACGAGCAAACCGAGACTCTTGTGGCAGCCTCCGCATCAAGCTGGTTCTCGCGTTTGAATGGCCTGCCGATGAAATCAGGCGCAAATTGCAACCCGACGATTTGCTGCCGTCCGTCAGCGAGGATTTTTGTTAGTTTCACAACACCCGAAAGCAGATTGGAGTAGGTGGTCACCTCGTTGCCGTCGGACATCAGCTTCGTGCCTGGCTCAATGATCCGCCGCGTCGTCTGCTTCGCCAGCATGACAAGCTCAAGGCCATCCAACCCGCCGCAAATTCCGCGATGCCGCGCCTCGCATGATTTGCAAAGAACCGGAATGCCTGCAGAATGGATATCTTGACGCTCGTTCAAACTGGCACATTTCCGAATGAAGTTGCCCTAATGTCCACCGGACGGCATTGGAATGCAATCGGTAAGTGGCCGCAAATGTGAAGCCCCGCTGCTACATTGCTTGTAGCGGTCCAAATTGGTCGGGTTTGTTTAACCTGCCTTCCGGCATATGCTAAACGGGAATGGTAGCGAGAGAGGGATTTGAACCCCCGACCTAAGGATTATGATTCCTCCGCTCTAACCAACTGAGCTACCTCGCCAAAGGCATGCCGACATTTTGCGTCTGCAGGATCGGGCGGATATAGTGTGGCCGGGTCAAACCTGTCAAGCCAAGATGCGGATTGGTTTGATTGCAAACACTTGTGCCGTATAGGCGTGGCTTGCGGCGATGGCCTGACGCCGATATGTGCTTGTCGCAATAGCCGTCATGGCGGCGAGGATCGAATGCGGGTTGAATGAGATGGCTGTGCGGATTGCGGTGCTGGGGTGTGGCTACTGGGGGGCGAACCATATTCGCACCCTTGCAGGACTTGGCTCATTGCATGCTGTTTCTGATACCAATGCCGCGCGGGCAGAAGGGTTTGCAAGGGATTTCAAGTGCCTTGCGGTTGATCCGGATGAGCTTTATGGGCGCAATGACATCGATGCTATTGTGATGGCGCTTCCGCCGCAATATCACGCCGAAGCCGCGATCCGCGCTGTGAAGGCGGGAAAAGACGTTCTGGTCGAAAAGCCGATTGCGTTGACAGTGCCGGATGCGAAAGCGGCGGTTAAGGCGGCGCGCGATGCTGGACGTGTTTTCATGGTCGGGCATGTGCTGCGCTTCCATCCGGCGTTTGAGAAATTGCAGGAGCTGATTGCAGCGGGCGAACTTGGGACTGTCCGCTACATTCATTCCAACCGGCTGGGGCTTGGAAAATTCCATTCGGAGAACGATGCGCTTTGGGATTTGGCACCGCATGACCTTTCGATGATACTTGCAATAACTGGCGAGGCGCCGAGCGAAGTGCACGGTGAGGGTACGGCGCTGCTTGACCATCTTTCTGATTTTGCCCATGTGCACATGACATTTCCAAACGGGGTGCGCTCGCATCTGTTTGCTTCAAGGCTCAATCCCTATCGTGAGCGGCGGCTGACTGTTGTCGGCACAAAGGCGATGGCGGTGTTTGACGATGTGGCCGGGTGGGACAAGAAGCTGGCGATCTACAGACATGCTGTCTGGCAGGATAACGGGCAGTGGGCATTCACGGCGCAGGAGCCCAATTATGTCAGCATTCGGGAGGGCATGCCCCTGACTGCCGAATGCCAGCATTTCATCAATTGTGTGAAGACACGGGCCGAACCACGCACAGGGGGCGATGAGGCGATCCGGGTGCTTGAGATACTCACTGCCGGCACCGTCACGCACGATTAGATCGGTCTCCATGAATTTGCCGGCGAACATAATCACAGGCTGTAACACTGGTGAGGCTGTTGTGATGGCTGGCGGTATGGCGCAGTATGGCAAATCACACTAGAAGACCCAAGGCTTTTGGGGTTTATGGGTTCAAAGGTTCTTCGGGCAACAATAAAAAGACGGGCATTTCATGCAGTTCATCGACCTTGCGGCACAACGTGCGCGCATCAGCGACAAGATTGACGCGGCTGTGGCCAAAGTCATTCGCGAGGGAAAGTACATTCTCGGGCCGGAAGTGGCGGAGTTTGAGCGTAAACTTGCCGATTATGTCGGCGTAAAGCACGTCATCGCATGCGCCAATGGCACAGATGCGCTGTTGATCCCGCTGTTTGCGCTGGGTGTCGGACGGGGTGATGCCGTGTTTTGCCCGAGCTTCACTTTTGCGGCAACTGCCGAAGTTGTGGCACTGGCGGGTGCCGAGCCGGTGTTTGTTGATATTGATCCGGACACCTACAACATGGACACTGACCAGCTGAAAGCGGCGATCAAGGCGGTGCGCGCGGCAGGACGATTGATGCCTAAGGCGATCATTCCGGTTGATCTGTTCGGATTGCCGGCGGACTATGATGCCATTGAAGCGATTGCCGCCCAGGAAGGTTTGGCTGTCATTGAAGATGCGGCGCAGGCAATCGGCGGGTCGCGGCAGGGCAAAATGTGCGGTGCGTTCGGCATTGTGGCATCAACATCTTTTTATCCGGCCAAGCCGCTTGGCTGTTATGGCGACGGCGGCGCGATGTTTACCAATGACGACGGTATGGCGGAACTGTTGCGCTCCTACGCTTTCCACGGCAAGGGTGAGAGCCAGTATGACAATGTGCGCGTGGGCCTCAATTCGCGGCTGGACACAATTCAGGCGGCGATCCTGATCGAGAAGCTCGCAATTCTCGAAGATGAAATGCAGGCGCGCCAACGTGTTGCGCAGCGCTATCAGGACGGGTTGGCGGGCGTTGTGAAAACAGCTGTGATTGATAACCAGTCCTGTTCGGCGTTTGCGCAGTATGCCATCGAGAGTGAGAACAGGGATGGCCTGAAGGCTCACCTGCAGGAAAATGGCATTCCTTCGGTGATTTATTACGTGAAGCCGCTGCACCAGCAAGCGGCTTACAATCGCTACCCAATCGCGCCGGGCGGGTTGCCGGTTTCAGAAAGCCTGCCCGCGCGGATATTGTGCCTGCCGATGCATGCTTATTTGACGAGTGAAGATCAGGACCGGATTATTGGTGCGATCCGTGAATTTCATGAAGGCAAGTTGCGCAAGCGGGCTTGACGCGGCTATTTTTGTTCGCGATGTCAGATCCTGTGGATTATTTGACCGCCGTAAATACGATTGCCTGAATATTTCCTACAATCGGCCCCGGTCCGAAGCGATCAACGAGCGCCGCTTCCACATTGGCGGTCACGGCGTCAAGTCCGGCTGGACTGCGCGCCTCGATATCGCCGCGCATAGGTGTGCCTTGGCAGATTCCAAGCGCAACTGTTCCTGCCGACGGAGCCCGGCTTTTCCGGGCCACACATTCAAATTGAACGACGCTGAAACCAGCTTGGCTGAGTATGGTACTTATCTTTGCTGCGTCGTTATAGCTATACGGGGTCTGGCGAAAGAAACTCGGCGCGCTGCTTGAGAGTATGACTGCCAGGGCTTGATCGGCGACATGCGGTATTTCATTCAGTTCGAGACGGTCCCAGACATTGAATATAAAATGCCCGCCGGTTTTCAGAACACGAAATGCCTGCTGAAACGCCAAAAGCTTGTCCGGGAAAAACATCACACCGAACTGGCAGACCACAACGTCAAATTGGCCGTCGTCGAAAGGCAGCGCGGTTGCGTCTGCCTGTTGAAGGATTACATTGGGACCGCTGATTTTTCCAGCGGCGATGTCGAGCATGGGCTGGTTGAGATCAGTTGCGTGGATTTGTGCAGTCGATCCCAGTATTTTCGCCATTTCCAGAGTTACTATTCCGGTCCCGGCAGCGGTCTCCAACACGTTGGCCGGTGAAAGATCAGCGACGCGGTTGGCAAGATCAATGGCATAAGGCTCGAATATCAGCGGGCCAAGGCATCGGTCATACAGTTCGGGAATGGAACCGGCAAATACACTGTGTTGTGAGTTCATAGCTGCCTCCAAAGGCGCACTTATCACAGGTTAAGCTGGTCCCCCGTCAATAGCAAACGACAGCTGGAAAGCTACTCCGCTGCCGTCAGGTCTAGACGCTGCAGCATTGCTTCGGCTTCAGGTGCCCGCTGTGACCGCGCAATAAACCCGCCGCCGAAGACACGCGCGTCATTGCCGTCATCGGAGTAGAGCACACAGGCCTGGCCCGGCGCGATGCCGCTTTCGCCGTCGATTAGCTCAACCGAAGTTATGCCGCCGGAATGATACAGGATTGCGGGTTTGGGTGGGCGGGTAGAGCGCACTTTCGCGAACAGTTCGAGGCCGTCTGAGCCGATACTGTCCAGTTCGATATCGCCGAGCCAGTTCATATCGCGCAGAATTATCCGGTGCGTTTCGAGCGCTTCACGCGGGCCGACGACAACACGGGCGTTGGCAGCGTCGAGATGAACGACATAGAGCGGCTCGCCTGCCGCGACGCCAATGCCGCGGCGCTGACCGATGGTGAAATGCAGGATACCCTCGTGGCGACCGAGGATGCGGCCGTCAAGGTGCACAATTTCGCCTGCCTCTGCAGCGTTAGGCTTCAGCTTGGCGATGATGTCAGAGTATTTGCCCTGCGGCACAAAGCATATGTC
>JANPEK010000323.1:0-7036 GCA_031422915.1 Phyllobacteriaceae bacterium
GGATCGTTGTGACCGTTGGCATTTAACCGGAGATGATGATGCTTGACCCCAAGAGACTGCTTGATGAATTGCTGGGCTCCAATGTGCCCGGCACAACAGGAACTGTCCGCGACAAGGCAGGTCAAGCTGTTGACCTTGCCAAGCAAAACCCGCTGGCCACCGGCGCGATTGTTGCCGTTCTACTCGGCACAGGGGCTGGCCGCAGCCTGACAGGGTCGGCTGTGAAACTTGGCGGTCTGGCGGCGATTGCCGGGCTTGGCTACAAGGCGTGGCAAAATTACAAGGCGGGTGCGTCAGTGGATGCTGCACAAACTTCCGTGCCGGTTCTGCTTGAAGCGCCAAAGGATTCGCCGTTTGATGCCACTGCGGCTTCGCAGGACGGCAAGGAGTTTGCGCTTGTTCTGGTTCGCGCGATGATCGCGGCAGCGCGTGCGGATGGCCATATCGACGAAGAAGAGCGCGAACGCATCGGCAACAAGCTGGCGCTGTCCGGCCTCGACAAGGAAGCGCAGGATTTTCTCACATCTGAACTTGAAGCGCCGATTGACCTTGACGCGATGATCGATGCAGCCAAGACCGAAGCGCAGAAGGTCGAACTTTATACGGCGTCACGGTTGGCGATTGAGCCGGAGACCCGCGCAGAGCGTGGTTATCTGGATCTTCTCGCCGGTCGCCTGCAATTGCCGGATGCCTTGATTGACCATATCGAGGCGACGGTGTCGCAGGCGAAAGTTGCGGTTTGATATTGGGTTGGCAGGACTTTTCAAACTGCCGCCTCTCGCATAAGACTTAAGCCATCAGAAACCGCGCCGGACTGTGCGTCCGGCGGGTTGACATGGTGAGCCGCGAACTCCCGTCTTCTGTTCACATCTGAAACAGCCTGCTTTTGCAGCGATGGGGGAAGCATGCCGTTTGAAACTCTGGATTTGATACTGGCGCTCTGCATGATGCTGGGCGCGGTCTTGTTCACGTCCGTCGGACATGGTGGGGCTTCTGCCTATATCGCCCTGATGGCACTGTTTGGATTGGAGGCGGGGGTTATCCGGCCAACCGCATTGGTCCTCAATGTGCTGGTGACCAGCTTTTCGTCTATCCGGTATATACGGGCTGGATTGTTTAACTGGCGCACGGCCTGGCCGGTCATTTTGGGTGCTGTGCCATTGGCGTTTCTGGGCGGTGCGATCACTTTGCCCGGGCATTTTTACAAGCCGCTTGTGGCGCTTGTGCTGGTGGCGTCAGCGTTGAGGCTGCTTTGGCCCGGCATGCAGAAGCGGTTGCCTGTGCTGCGCCAGATGCCGGTGGTGCCCGGGATTGTTTCCGGTGCAGGCATCGGTTTTCTTGCCGGATTGACCGGGACGGGCGGCGGCATTTTTCTTTCGCCGCTGCTGGTGTTTGCCGGATGGTCTGATGTGCGCGCAGCATCCGGCATCACCTCCGTGTTCATCCTGTGCAACTCCATTGCCGGACTTGCTGGTGCAAAAACGAGCTTTGCAGTCTTGCCGCAGCAGACGGGGCTGTTTGTTGTTGCCGTGATCATCGGCGCAATTGCGGGCACTTATCTGGGCATCAGCACCTTGGCAAAAGAGGGGATTATGAAAGCGCTCGCGCTGGTCTTGCTTGTCGCCTCGGCCAAACTCTTCGGGCTCTACTGAGCGGAGACTTACGGGCAACTTGGCGTTAAACGATTGTTAACCAATCAGGCGCACTCTTTAACCATACCCCGGTGCTCCTCCCATGCCGGGCAACTCCCGAAAGGCGGTTCGCAAGAGCCGCCTTTTTTTGGGTCTGTGGCGGAAAACGGATATCGTTTGCGGGTGCGACGCTCTATGTTCGGGGCGTCATGTGGAGCGATTGCATTGAAAGATTTGAGCAACTGGACACCGCGCCCGTCACCGCAGCGGGTGACGCTTGAGGGCCGCTTTGTGCGGCTGGAGCCATTAAGCTCCTCGGCGCATGGCGATGAGATGTATGCGGCGGCGACTGAAGGCGATGCTGATGTACGGTTTCGCTGGCTGTTTGAGAACACGCCTTCAAGCCGTGCCGATTTTCAGGTCTGGCTTGAAAAAGTCGAGCAAAGTCCGGACCCGATGTATTTTGCTGTCATCGAAAAGGCATCCGGAAAAGTTGCCGGGCGGCAGACGTTCATGCGTATTGATCCGGGTCATGGTGTGGCCGAGATTGGCAACATTCATTGGGGCCCGCTGGTCCAGCAAACGCCCGCGACGAGCGAAGCGCTCTACCTTTTCGCCCGGTATCTGTTTGATGATTTGGGTTACCGGCGGTTTGAATGGAAGTGCAACAACAACAACGAGCCGTCCAAGCGGGCGGCGCTGCGCTTTGGCTTCCATTATGAAGGCCTGTTCCGCAAGCACATGATTGTCAAAGGCGAGAGCCGCGATACGGCATGGTATGCCATGACGGACGATGACTGGGCGGTCGCCAAACCAGCGTTTGAGGCGTGGCTTTCGCCCTCCAATTTCGATGCGGCTGGCAAGCAAATCAAGACGCTGATGGAGCTGAGGACATGAGCCCCGAAGACAAGCGCAACGCGCTGGCGGCCGGGATATTCCTGCTGCTGTTCGGGGCGCTGTTTTTGCTCATGCCGAAGATCGTGCTGGCGCTTGGCGCCATATCGCCTTGGCTTGGCGGGCTGGCCGCGCTGTTGTTCATGCTGTCGTTTTACATCGTCTTCTGGCTGCGCGGGAAATATTTACGCCGCAAGCATCTAAGCGGAAAGTGATGCGCTCAAGAGTGTGAGGCCAAGCAGAAACACCGTCGCCGCACCGCCGATCTCGATGACGCGGTGAATGCGGTCTGTTGATGATGGTTTGGACAGGCGCAGGGCCAAATTCTTGGCGGTGACAGCGAGCGTTGCCAGTATTGAGACCGTGATTGCCGTGCCAAGCGCCATTGCCAACACCGACATGACGCCGCCGAAGTAGAGGCCGTTGAGTATGGCGAACGTTAGCACAATCAGCGCGCCGGAGCAGGGCCGCAGGCCAACCGCCAGAACCGCTGACGTCGCCGTTTTCCAGCTGAATTCCTTGGCGATCATCTGCGGGTCCGGCGCATGGGCATGGCCACAGGTCTCGCAGACGTCGTCGTGCGCATGGGCGTGACCATGGTGGTCATGATGCGCATGGTTGTGGCTTGAATGGTCATGATGCGCATGGTCGTGGTGGGCATGCCCTGCGTTTGCGTGCGCATGGCTTTGCCCGCGCCCGAATGTCTTGGTCCACAACAGCCAAGCCCCAAACGCGGTAATCAGCGCGAACGACGCAACCTCAAAAGCGTGCGTTGCGTCGGCCATCGAAATCGTCGTGCCGCGCAACACCAGAAAGGCGAGGCCAACGATCAGCAATGCCGACAGCGCCTGCAGGAATGCCGAGATGAACGACAGCATGATGCCGCGGCGCAGCGTCACCTCGTTAGCAACCATATATGACGAGATGACAGCCTTGCCATGGCCCGGTCCCGCAGCGTGCAAAACACCGTAGCCGAACGAAAGTCCGACGAGCAGCCAGGCTTTGGAGCCATCATCACGCATCGCCTTCAACGCACCGGTCATGGCGCGGTAAAAGTCGCGTTGCTGCATGTTGATCCAGTGGAACAGGCCGGCAAACAGGCCGGTCGGCGGCGCTGCCACCTCATTTGTGCCAATGCCGAGCGAACTGGACGCCGCAAAAGCAACACCTGTTGCGGCAATGACAAGTGCGGCGGCGATCAAAAATGTCTGCGGGCGGCATTTCAGGAACACGTCAATTCCAGTCTTGTGGCGAAGATTTTTGACATGTCGGTGCCCTTCGGATCGTTGAAAAACGCGTCCGTCAGGCTGCCCTGATTTTGCGCCAGTGCTTCATCCGCATCGGGCCGGACAACCTTGCCTTTGCAGGCGGGCGGTGCGCCCTTGATGGTGATGTCGGTGTCGTCGATAAAGTCGATGGCGGTGTAGAAGGTCGGGTCGTAGACGCCGAAGGACACAGTGCCCTTCATCAGCATCGGCTCAACGGGCGCGTTGGTGTAGGTGATCACCAAAATCTTGTTGTCAAACGCCGCTGAAAGATCAGCCGGTTTGGCCATCTTTGTGTCTCTGCCATTGTTGATGACGGACTCGAAATAATTGTAGTCGCCCGTCGATTCGACGATGGTTTTCGAGATTTCCGCCTGTTCAGCCGCGCTGATCTGTCCATCGGCGTTCTTGTCAAACTCGAACATCACGGTCTCGGAAAACAGATCATCGAAACGCCAGACATGGGCCAGCTTTCCGACTTTCCCATTCGGCTCGACGGTGATTTCGAGTTTCGCCTCGGCGAAGACATGCGGATGGACTTGCGCGGGCGATGTAAAAATGAGCAGCGGCAGCGTTGCGAGCGCGGCCTTCGGCAGTTTCATCTTCGAGACCCGGAACGGTGCTTTCATGGACGCCCAGTCACCCTGCAAATCCGGCGAAAATGTGGTTTCAGCGGCTGTGCTGAAATTCGTGAGGCCGAGTCGAAAATGGTGGATTTCGAGCATCGGAGCGGAGCGTACTTCTTGTACGTGAGCACCGAAGCGCAGAAATACGCCATTTGCAGACCGGCATCGCGGATTTCAGAACGGCCACTCACTTGTTGCCTTCCGTGCATGCTGGCTCATGCGTCTTGAACCAGTGCGACAGGAAATCGACGAGCACGCGGATTTTTGCCGGCAGATAGCGCCGGTGCGGATAGACGGCATAGATGCCGCCGCTTGATGCGGATTTATACTCCGGAAGAATGCGAACCAACCGCCCCGCGTCTATCTCCGGCGCTGCAACAAAGTCTGGCAACAGCGTGAAGCCAAGCCCGGCGACAGCAGCTTGACGGGCCGGGAACGGGCTGTTGACCTCCAGCCGCGGCTTGACTGCCACGCTGATTGGCACACCGTCAGGACCGGTGAATGTCCAATTGGAAAGCGAGCGGGCGTTGGTGTCCAGAATGCAGGGCAGGCGCGCCAGGTCCTGTGGCCGGTTCAGGTCCGGCGTTCTGGCGAGAAGGTCCGGCGATGCGACCGGCAGAACCGAGAACGGCGCGAGACGGCGCACGATAAGCGAGGAATCTTCCATCTTCGTGATGCGGATGGCAAGATCAAACCCTTCCTCGACCAGATCGACAAAGCGGTCATCGAGCCGGATGTCGAGGATGATATCCGGATGGGCAACGGCAAAGTCGATCAGTGACTGGCCATAGAATGTGTCGGCCAGCGTGCGCGGCGCGGAGAGTTTGATTCGGCCCTTCACGTCTCCAGACGCATCGCGCACGGTCTCCTGCAGCGTGTCGATCTCGCGAATCAATTGCGATGCGCGCTGATAGTAGGTGTGGCCGGCTTCGGTCAGGGAAAACTGGCGCGTCGTGCGGTTGAGCAGCAGCGCGCCGAGCTCGTCTTCAAGCTCGCGGACATATTTCGACAAAAGCGCCTTTGAGCGGCCGATTTTGCGCGCTGCGGCCGAAAAACCTTCGGCTTCGACGACATCAATGTATGCGCGCATGCGCGTCAGCGTATCCATCCGCCATCCTTCTGTTGTTCAACAATTGTGAACATAGAATGATTTGGCGTCGCCGAAAAAGGATTTTTTTCGACACGCAAATTTTTCATTGTTTTGTCACGATTTCGGTCCTATATGCGCCCTGCCCAAAGTCGCACGAGCCTGTGGGCGTCCCCCGGTCAAACAACCGGGACGGTACCGGGAAGTAATACCTTCCCGACGGTCCAACCAAGGGCCGTGGACGCCTTGAAGCAACGACGGTGCGGGCTTTTTCGTCTCTGTTGGCTGTCCAAAAGCCAATGGTCCTGAAGAGGCACACCATCATTGCCAGATGTGCGGAGGCATCTCCAATCAACGGCACACATTCTGGACACGGCGAATTTCGCCAGTCCGCCGAGTGAAGCGTTTCCATGGTTCCGGGGTCTCCACCGGCTGGTTCCATGGTCAACGCATTCACATTTTTCATTTGGTTTCGCGGATGGGCGCGGGGCCGAACCCTTATGACTCCGGCAAGATTCCGGACCGATGGAGATGAATATGGCCACGCAGCGCGTTCTTGATTTTCTTGCCACCCGCCGTCCGAATGGCCCGTGCCTTGTCGTTGATCTCGACGTGGTGCGCGACAATTTCCGCGCCTTTGAAAAGGCCATGCCGGACTCCAAAATCTACTATGCGGTGAAGGCAAACCCTGCTCCTGAAATCCTGCGTCTGCTTGCATCCATGGGCTCCAGCTTCGATTGCGCTTCCGTCGCCGAAATCGAGATGGCGATGGATGCCGGCGCGAGTGCCGACCGTATTTCCTATGGTAACACGATCAAGAAAGAGCGGGATATCTTGCGCGCTTTCGAGCTTGGCATCCGCTTGTTCGCCATCGATTGTGTCGAAGAGGCCGAGAAGATCGGCCGTGTTGCACCGGGCTCGAAAGTGTTCTGCCGGGTTCTGACCGACGGCGAAGGTGCCGAGTGGCCGCTGTCGCGCAAGTTCGGCTGCGCACCTGCTATGGCCATCGATGTGCTTCGCCACTCCAAGGCGCTTAACCTCACCCCGTGGGGCGTGTCGTTCCATGTTGGTTCGCAGCAGGTGAATCTTGATGCCTGGGACCGCGCACTTGCGGACGCGAAGATGGTGTTTGCGACCTTGGCGGAAGAGGGCATTGTGCTTGGTCTCGTCAACATGGGGGGCGGCTTCCCGACCCGGTACCTGAAGGATGTTCCGTCGGCGCAAGCCTATGGCCAGTCGATCTATGGATCGCTGCGCAAGCATTTCGGCAATGTCATTCCCGAAACCATCATCGAGCCGGGCCGCGGCATGGTCGGCAATGCGGGCACTATCAAGACCGAAGTCGTCCTGATCTCGAAGAAGGCTGACAATGACAACCCGCGCGGGGTGTTCCTCGACCTCGGCAAATTCGGTGGCCTTGCTGAAACCATGGACGAGGCGATCCGCTATCCGATCTCGACGCCGCACGATGGCGGCCCGGTCGCACCGTGCGTGCTCGCTGGTCCCACCTGCGACTCGGCGGATGTGCTCTAT
>JANPEK010000324.1:0-2194 GCA_031422915.1 Phyllobacteriaceae bacterium
AGCCCTTGCGCCCGCGACGTAACGGCGGTTCCCATATTCTCGGCGAGACCGGCATTGATACCGATGTTGCGGGCATTGAGATCATAGGCGGCACGGGATTGGTCGGAGCCGACAAGGCCCAACTGCCCAAGCAGATCGCGATACACCGCATCGGCCTTGGCGCGGCCAGCACCGACCACATCGAGATTACCGTTACCAAAGCCTTCGAGCAAGCCGCCCGATATGTCGAGTTCGCGCAGGGCATCAGACTTGAGCTGTTGTGCCAGCGCCGGAATGTCGGTGAGCTTGTTCAAATTCTGATAAAGCTTTTGCGCCTCGGCTATTTGCTGCTTGCCTTGAGCAACGACCTGGAGTGCTTGCCTGACGGCGTTGATTTGCTGGACGAGGCTTGCGCTGTCATGGACAGGCATCCCCTGTGCGAATGCAGGCAATGGGGCCGCTAACAGCAATGTTACACCAAGTGCTTTGGTCAAATTCTTCATCGACTTACCTTTCCTTATCAGTTCAACTTGGACGCCTCCGCTTATGGAAGAGGGGAAGCCAGACGGCGGGATCGTTCCCCACCTCGGCAATAATCTCGTCAGCAACGGCAGTGGTTTCCGCGCGGCCCGATAGGACCGCCAACTCGTCATCCATCCCCGCAAGATCGAGTTCGACAACTACGCTGTCATGGCCTTGCTTGACCAGAAATTTGTGGCTCTCGGGCGCTAGCTCTTCGCGCACCAATTTGTATTCAGCTTCGGACAGCGCGAAGCCTTCGACGTAATCGCGCCGCGCCCCGAACGGATTGGGCAGCATGATTTTGGTGGCGACCTGTTCTAGAATCGAATGGCTGATGTCGCTCTTGAGCGCGTCCGCAGGTGACTGCGTGGCTAACACCAGAACGGCGTTGCGCTTACGGTAGGTTTTGAGGCCGTCCTGGGCAAAGCGGCGGAATGCCTCGTCGCCGAGCGCCTTCCAGAATTCGTCGATGCAGATCACCATTCGCTCGCCGGTGAGGAGTTGGTCGATGCGGTGGAACAGATACAACATGACTGGCGTGCGAATGTCGGCATTGTCGAGAAAGTCGGTCATATCGAACCCGATGAACCGGGCATCGAGCGTCATTGAATCCGCCGGATTGTCGAACACCCAGCCAAGCGATCCCTCGGACGTCCATTTTTCGAGCCGCGCACCGACGCCGCTGGAATCCTTCATGCCAAGCATCGAACGGAGCGCGCTGAGCGAACGATCGGCAACGCCAAGTTTCATTACGGCGCTAATGCCGTCCTCGATAAGCCGTTCTTCCTGGACCGAGATAGGCTTGCCATCAGCCCGGACGAGCTGGCGGATGAACAGCGACAGGAAGCTCTTGTCCTCTGCGCGATTGGCGAGCGCCTTGAGAGGGCAGAAGCCGGTCGGGACGCCGTTATGAAGCGCGAGATATGTGCCGCCGCTGGCCTGCACAAAGATTTGGCTCCCTCGATCCTTGTCGATGAATATCTGCCGTGCGCCGGTCTTTTCTGTCTGCGCCATCAGGAAGTTGAGCAACACAGTCTTGCCCCCGCCCGATGGCCCAATGATGAGGGTATGACCGAGATCGCCCTTGTGGAAATTGAAGAAATAGGGGCTGCGGGCGTTCGTTTTCAGCAAGGCAATCGCATCGCCCCAATGATTGCCACTGGCACTTCCTGCCGGAAAAGTATGGAACGGCGAAAAGGCCGCGAAATTTAGCGAGGTTATCGGTGCGGGCCGGGCGCGCCATGCGAAATTGCCGACGAGCTGCGACCAATAGGCTGCTTCAAGAGCCGCCCCTTCGCGCGCCGCCACCATGCCTGTCTCGGCAAGCGCCGCCCGTGCGACCGACATATGATCCCGCAAACCCTTCACGCTGTCGGCATAAACCGCGAGCGTGAAGTGGTGATCGCCCAGCACAAAGCGGTTCGACATCAGATCATCGCCTGCGTCGATCAGGGCATCGGCCTGACTCACGGCCCGGTCGCCCGCATTTTCCATCTGGGTCATACGCAGCCGGAATTTTTCGGTCGCAGCGGCCCGCCCAAGGAACGTGAAGCTCTGCGTCAGCACGAACCCGAAATCGACCGACAGCAAAGCCTCGAACTGGCGCGGCGTGGTTTGGGCGGGATATTCGCGGATGCCGAAGATCCCGCCAAATGCCGAAGCATCGGCATCGCGCACTTCGATGGTTTCCGCG
>JANPEK010000325.1:0-1503 GCA_031422915.1 Phyllobacteriaceae bacterium
CTTGCGGGGAGAGGTGTCGGCGAAGCCGACGGAGAGGGGACTGCCGCTGCGATCAACACCATGCAGCATCGCAAACATCACCGCGACGATCTTGCGGAGTGCGTCACTGTTGCGGGTGATTGCGAGCGGCCAGTCCAAGGTTTCGATGTCTCCGTTGTTGAACAAAACATGAACACTCATTCATAAGAAAAGTCAAATTAAATTTTTCCTGTCTGCACCTTTTGCCTCAAACGTCCGGTCTTGCACACTCTGCCAGCATCCAGTCGCGAAACGCGAGGATGCGGCGGTCTGCGGCTGTGGTTTGCGGATAGACCAGATGATAGGCATATTCCGGCGCGACCTTGATGCTGAGATCGAAGGGGCGCACGAGCCGGCCTTCCGACAGATCATTGGCGACCATGGCGAAATCCGCCAGAGCGACGGCGTCGCCGGCCATGGCGGCGTCGACGGCGTTGGATGAGGCTTCAAACACGATTGTGTTGCTGTCGTCAAAATCATCAACGCCGGCCGCTGCCATCCACATCCGCCAGTTCGGCCAGGTGACACCCTGCCGCGACCATTCGATGTGGGCAAGCGTGTGGTGCATGAGGTCGCGCGGTTCCCGGAGCGGTTTGCCGGAGGTGAGCAGGCGCGGGCTGCACACCGGCACGATGACGTTGTCGAAAAGCCGGGCAGCGGCAAGGCCCGGATATTTGCCGGACCCGAAGCGGATGGCAACGTCGATGTCGTCCACGTCAAAATCGCGCACCTCGTAAGCGATGTCGAACCGCAGATCAATGTCGGGATGGGATTTGCGGAACCGCTCGACACGCCGCATCAGCCATTTGGTCGCAAACTGCGGATCGACTGTCACTTTCAGCTGCGCTTTGCCGCGCCCCGCCTTCTGCGCCTTTGAAACTGCGCGGTGCATGACATCAAGCGCATCGGCCGCCGCCTCACACAGAATAGCGCCGGGCTCGGTCAGGCGGATGGTGCGGCTGGTGCGCGTGAAGAGTTTCACGCCGAGCTGATCCTCAATCTCCTTGATCTGGAAACTGACCGCCGCCGGCGTCAAGCCCAGCTCGTCGGCGGCGCGGGTGAAGTTGAGATGCTTTCCTGCTGCCAACAAGGTCCGAAGTGCACGTGTGCCAGGTACGAGACGCATTATATCTTCAAGAAAAAATTACTGATAGGCAAAGAACTACTCGTTTCCTTGTTTCTGGTCAATGAGGCATTGTGGGGACAATCAGACACCATCAAGCGAAACTTGATATTTGAGCATCGGTCGGTCAAATGGAATCACTTGGACTTGTTTTTCCGCGCCTTGGACTTCGTCGCGTAACGCTAGCGGTGAAGGCACCGCGTCGCGCCACGCTCCTCGCCAAGACACAGAAACCCGGCGTCCAAGCTGATCCCATTTGAACGCCCGACGCTCTAAAATTGGAGACCTACCATGTCCGCCATTGCCATCAACCGCATTTCGCCATCAATCGTCGAACGCGCGCACGCCCTGTTGCAGCGCCT
>JANPEK010000326.1:0-6331 GCA_031422915.1 Phyllobacteriaceae bacterium
GGCGTGCTATGGCCGTGCGATTCAACAAAGGAGGCTTCTTGATCGGCCTTGTAGAAGCGGCGGCGCGTGAGTCTTTTTTCAGGTTCGTCAGTCATGCGCCTTCATCCCCTGTCGCGGGCTAGCTGTCAAAGCGGAAGGAAACTGGATGCCCCGCGAGGATTATAATTCCTGTTTTCCGCAGTTCGCATCTGTTCGACCAATTGGCTGTATGCTCAGCTATTTAGCCATTTCCCATTCGCATTGAGCCGTTGACGTTCGGACAAATCCGCGTCATATTGTGGGGACTTATGTGGGGACGATCATGGGCAAGCTAACTTCAATCAAGGTGCGCAATGCCAAATCGGGTATGGGGACGGACGGCAAGCCGACTAAAGCGATATTTCAGGATGGCGATGGCCTTTTCCTGCTGGTGAAGCCATCGGGCGCGCGATTCTGGATGCTGCGGGTGCAGGCGGACGGAAGGCGGCGCGATATTGGCCTAGGCGCGGTTGATGTGGACGGCGCGGGCCGCGATGCTTTCGGTGCCGATCACAATCCTATCGCCGATTTGCCATTGATGCTGCGCAAGTCACTGACACTTGCCGAGGCTCGGGAAAAGGCCGCTGCGCTGCGCAAGCTGGCAAAGGCTGGGGCAAACCCTGTTGCAGAGCGCGACAAGGAAAGACGCGCCATTCCCACTTTTGCCGAGGCAGTCACCACGGCGCATGAATCGCTATCGTCTGGCTGGGCAGAGCGGACGGCGAACGCCTTCAAGGCCTCGCTTGAAGAACATGCCTGCCCCAAGCTGGGCACCATGCGCGTGGACCGAATTGGCGCGGCGGACATCATCGCAGCGCTGGCCGCGATCTGGACTGACAAGCCGGTTATGGCGAAAAAGGTTCGCGCCCGCATTCTGCAAGTTCTGGCTTTCGCCAAGGCGCGGGGCTGGCGTTCGGATGCCCTACCTGACGCCCGCGAACTGCGCACCGGCCTTGCCAAGCAGCCACGCGGCGGAAACTTCGCAGCCGTGCCCTTTGCTGATGTTCCGGACTTTGTGGCCGATCAGCTTGCCAAGGAACCTGCTACCAGCCGCATGGCGATGTTGTTTGCCGTTCTGACTAGCGCGCGATCTGGCGAGGTTCGCTTTGCCACTTGGGAAAAGATCGACCTCAAAGCGCGAACATGGTCGCGCACGGCAAACGACATGAAGGGCGATCTGGCGCACGTTGTGACACTGAATGAAGCAGCGATTGCCATCCTTGAGCGCATGGCTCCCGAACAACTGCGCAGTGGTCTGATTTTCCCCGGCGCGAAGGCCGGTAAGCCGCTTTCCGATATGTCTCTTACGCGCATCCTGCGGCTGGCCAAGCGCACAGAGACAATCCACGGTTTCCGCTCTGCCTTTCGCGATTGGGCTGCGGAAAGGATGCCGACAATTCCCGCGATGGTGGCTGAAATGGCACTGGCGCACCGTGTCGGCACGGCGACCGAACAGGCCTATTTGCGCAGCGATCTCCGCGTAATGCGGACCTCGCTCATGGCAGCATGGGGGCGGTTTGTTGCCCCCTCATTGTCTGGTGCAGGTGACAACGTGGTACCTATGCCTGTTAGGGCCTGACAAATTTTGGCGCACTAATAATTTGGGTCAAGGGACATTTGAAAGGCCGGAGCGAAGTAGCGAAATGTCTGCTAGGATTTTGATTGTGGAATGCGGGGGAGGATTGCGATGGAGATGGGGAATATAGCTGTGCTTATACCAATCGCCGCTTTGGCTCGCGTAAGCACGTTTGAGGCGACGAGGATGATTAACATGCACAGCCTTTGGCTTGGGGCATCAAGACATCCTCTGAGCGGGTTCGCTCTAAACACCTACACGCTAACCAATCTTGCGTTTTATATTTGGATCGTGCTCGTCGGGTTCAAAATTAGCGTGCTTCAAGCAGTCATTATCGTGATAGCCAACTTTGTTGTCATGTTCGGCGTCTTGGGGCCGATCATTAGGACAATTGGCACCCAAAATTCCTGGACTGGGATGGCAGGGCTTCTGGCGGTCTGGCCGCTCACTATCGCCTTGTACGTGCTCGTGCTGTGGCGATAGATTCCACTTTTTCGCACCCCGCTCTAGCCATTGAGAGCTGTTAGGGAGGCGGCGGGAATGCAATTGGACGAACATCGACAAGCTGAGTTTGACGACAGGCTCCGAAACCTTGAACGGTATTGGGCAAGCGGCGAAAGGCATGGCAAGCCTCGCTCCGAGAATAAGAAAATCTACGACCGCCTACGGCTTGAATTGGAGTTTTCAGGCAAGCCCCTTGCCGAACTTGAGAATGTCGCTTGGCATGCCCTTCAATGGCTCGAAACCAGCAACCCCCATTATATGGACGCTGCATTCCTATGTTGCCGCAATGCGGAAATTCCGCCTTCGCCCGCACTCCTAAGCTTGATGGAGGGTGTCGCGCTTGTTCGGTCTTTGGGCCTCGAACGAGGGGGCACTGGCAAGGGCATTCGTGATCAGGCGACTCTGTCATTTGCATTGCGAATAACCTGCGGGCTGTACCTGACAGGCGCTTCAATCGAACTCGCAACGAGTAAAGCCGCGCGCTTCATCGCAGACCAAGGATATGAAAAAATCTACAAGGCCAGCACCTTGGAAAAAAACTACACGAAAGTCTATCGAAGCGGGAGCCCATCGCTAGAACAGGAAATGCGGGAGGCGTATGTCCGCGCTCCAGAGGAAACCCGCCAAGAATGGGGGCGTTTGCTAGCTGAGCTTCCCCAAGCCGACGACAATCTGAAAGGGACTGCCCGCTAAGGGGAAAAATTCAATCTCATCCCTTCCCCTCACTTTGTGGCCGATGTTCGATAACTGATTGTCCCATGAAGCCCAGCGCAATTCGGCGCGGGCCTTGTGAGGATAAATCAATGCAGACCGTCAAGCCCGATCCCCAGCCGCTTGCCTATTCCATTCGGCAGGCCACCGTCGCCACTTCTATCGGCAAAACTCGCCTATATGAATTGATCAAGGAAGGGCGGCTTGTGGCACGGCGTATCGGCGGTCGCACTGTCATTCCGGCGGATAGCCTTCACGCGCTGATCGCAGGCGAGGCATGAAGTCTCCCGACCCTGCCCCGCGCGAACATCGCGGCGAAGGGGAAGCGCAAGGAAGCGCGTTGCTGTTCCCCGCAATTCAGCCTCACCCGGAGTCAGTAGATGGCGCGAAACTGCTCGACGATCTTGTCGCTAGGCTCAAGCGTCATTCGATCCTGCCTCAGTACGGCGCTGAGACAGTGGCGTTTTGGATTTTGTCGGCTTGGGCGTTTGACGCATGGACCATCGCGCCCCTGCTCCAAATCAGTGCGCCAGAGCGGGCGTCGGGAAAGAGCCGGTTGCTGGCGGTGATCGGCGCGCTGGTGCCCAAACCTTTGCCCACAGGCTCAATATCTGCCGCCGCAATGTTTCGAGTGATCGAAGCGTATGGCCCCACCTTGCTCATTGACGAGGCGGACACCTTCCTCACCGATAGCCGCGAGTTGATCGGCGTGCTGAACAACGGCTATTTGCGCAGTCAGGCATTTGTCCTTCGCTGTCATGGCGACGAACATGAGGTGAAGTCGTTTCGGGTCTGGAACCCGAAGGTGCTTTGCGGGATTGGCGATCTGCCCGACACTCTCGCCAGCCGATGCATCACGATTCCCATGAAGCGAAAGCGCGTTGCCGAAAAGGTTGAGAGGCTCCGAGCTGATCGGCTAGACTTTTCACTAACTTTGAAATCACGTTGCGCGCGCTGGGCTGGCGATAATCTGGAAGCGTTGCGCACCTCTGATCCCGAATTGCCTGACGAGTTGGATGATCGCGCGCAGGATAATTGGCGCTCACTGGTGGCCATTGCCGATCTGGCAGGCGGAGGCTGGCCGCACACGGCGCGCTCCGCAGCCATCGAAATTTCCGCACCTCGGGCCGCAAAAGAATCGAGCCGAGGTGTCCGGTTGCTTCGTGATATAAAGGTCGCCTTCGATCAAGATTCAGTTTCCACCTTTTCACCGGAAAAGCTGGTCGCCGCTCTGCGCAGACTACCTGACGCGCCGTGGGCGTCGCTGGGCCTTGGCTCGGGGCTTACAGCGCAACAGCTGGCCAAGCTGCTGTCACCCTACGACGTCCAGTCACAGCGAAACCATGATGGCCGGTACTACGACCGGCGCGACTTCGAGGATGCATGGGCCCGGTATTGCCCCGACCTTCTCCCAAAAGCCGTCACAGCCGACACAGCCGTCACGGCAAACGCAATCGCTCGGTCAGACGAAAGGAAGTCAAATGACTTACAGCCTTGATATTCAGTTTTTGAATCTCCCCTTTTTCGAGGGTGGTGTGCCGACACCAATTGCCCATGTGTATATCAAGCGCAGAACCTCTGGCCGGTATCCCGGTGAAATGGACCTCGATTACATCACGCCAGAGTGCGTTTACCTTGAGGAATTTGAGGCTCAGTTGGATAGGCTCAATGGCGAAATCGAAACGATCCGTCGGGCAGCACGTCGAAAGTTTGCTGCGGCCAAACGAAAATCAGTTTAGGACTCTAGCTGGCCGGTGCGAGGCTCCATGGACTTACGGTTTCCAATTCCGTTGCGTGGCCAATTTCTCCGGCGCAACTCAATCGGCCTTGCCCCGCCACCCTCAGGCGCGCCGCTTCCAGCCGCGCCGCGAGGTTGATGTTGATTTCCGACACAGAGTGCGAGGTGGCAAGGGCAGGCTTTTCGACCCGCAGCGCTCGCCCCGCCGCCATGATCCGGATTTCCAGCGGCACCTCCGGATTGCGATAAACGGCTTGCAGGAAGGCATGGGCATCGCCGTCGAATCCTTCACTGATGGAAGCAGCCGCTTTGCGGCTGGCTGCTTCCAACGCAAGCGTCTTGTCGTTCTTCCGACCGAGAGGGCGACCGGGACCGGGCTTGTAGTTGCCCTTGCCTCGGGACAGCCTAGAAGCTTCCATGTCGGACATTTGTGGGAACCTTATTTTGATATTTGACGTAAAGTATTACCAGAAATCGACCTTCCGAACCACCCCTCTTGATCGGCAATACCGCCGTTTTTGGACTGCTGGCGAGATTTGGAAAGCACGCTCGCAGAATTGCCTGGGGCACTCGACTTCATTGCCGCAACGATGACTTAGTCCTATCACCCAAGCTGGTAGGAGTATTTCCATGATCCACCCGCTTGCAGGAAAATGGCGGTTCGTCGAGTTGGACCTCTGGGGGAACCGCGAGTCCGTCGATCAACGCGAACTGGCCCATATCCGCTTCGATGAGCAACACGGTGGCGAATTCAGTTTCGGAGACGTTACCGGCAAATTTGATTGCAGCTACGCCAAGACCAAAATCTATTTTCTCTGGGATGGGCGTGAAGAAATGGGCGAGGTTTCAGGAGAAGGATGGGCCGAGCTAAAGGATGATGGCTCCGTCACTGGCGAAATTCACTTCGACGATGGAGAAGATGCATCCTTTATCGCCGAAAAGTGGGACTCTTTGAAAACTAGCGGCACCCATTATGATCGCCAGCTAATAGAGGAACAGGCAGAGCGAAACGCCCCTTGTCCAAAGATTGAACCTTCCGCTGCTGGCATGAATGGGTTTGCGATAGCCATGTTTGCATTGACTATTTTCTTTGGAATCGCAGGTATTGACGCGGAAGGGCGTGTATTTTGGGCGATTTTGGTAGTGCTATTCGGTGGAATTTTTGGACCCTACATATATTTCAATAATCAGCGTCGCCGCCATTCTCGCGAATGGATGCGATTGGATAGCATAGCGCGAGAGCGCGATGCGAGAATAGCTGTGAAAAGTGATGATCCAACATGAGTGGGATGCGGGCTAGCTTTCAACCATATCGGATGCAGGCCAACAAAATTTGCGAACGGCCACGTGCGCGCGCGAGGCCCCCGGTATGCGGCGAAAAGGGGGGGGTGAGCCAAATTCGACCCGCGAAGGGGGTACAGCGCCATAGCTGTCGCCGCTCGCCCCGATCCGGCATGAAATGGGGGACTAGTGTGGGGACGCTTTTAACTTGTTTGGAAATATAACTGCAAAAACAATGCTTTGTTTGATAGAAATGGATGCCCCGCGAGGACTCGAACCTCGATAAACGGTATCAGAAACCGGTGTCTTACCATTAGACGACGGGGCAATAGGCGCGAGCGTCTAGGCAAGCACCTGCCCCTCGTCAAGCGGCAGCACTTGCCCCGGGGGCGCTCTATGGCTACGACCGTAGGCAGGTACTCACCGCTTTCGGTGGGAAAATGATAATGAGTGATGTGATTATGGCGGAAGATATTCCGCCGGCAGCGCGCGATGAGGCGGCA
>JANPEK010000327.1:0-2635 GCA_031422915.1 Phyllobacteriaceae bacterium
CGAAAAGATATCCACCCGGTCGATTCCATACTGAAAGACGTCCATTATTTCGCGGTCGAAGCGTTTGGCTCGAATACGTCATAGGGCGGATTCGCCAGACCTCTCGCGAGCCGCAAGTGGCTGTAATTATTAACAAAATCCTCAAAGTTTCGTCATCGTCGGGCTTGTCCCGACGACCCAGACTTGGCTTGGCCAGCCTTGGCGAAGGCGGGTGCCGTTCGGCATGCCATATCAAAGCCAGTACAGAAAAGTCCCAACCATCACGCCCGGACCGCCGCCATATTCTGCTCCCGCAGCAAGCGCCCGGCCGTCTCGGCAGTCATCGGTTCGCCAAACAGAAAACTCTGCGCATATTCGCAGCCCATTTGCCGCAACTGAAGCGCGTCGCGGTCGGTTTCAATGCCTTCCACAACCACTTTCAGTCCAAGCTCATGCGCCATGTTGACCATGGATCGCAGCAGAACAAACTTCTTTGGGCTGTTGTCATGCAAAAATGTCTTGTCGATTTTCAGCATGTCGAATGGAAACCGGCTCAGATACGAAAGCGAAGAATGGCCGGTGCCAAAATCATCAAGCGAAAGTCCTACCCCGAGCGCCTTGACGCGATCAAGAATGAACACTGCCTGTTCCGGATTTTCCATCACCGCAGACTCGGTCAATTCCAGTTTGAACGTGCCCTTTGCGATGGTCGAACTCGCCAGAATTGTCCGCAAGTCGCCAATCAGATCGCGCCGCAAAATCTGCCGCGACGACAGGTTCACCGACATGAAAACATCCGCATTGCCGGTCGATTTCTGCCAAAGCGCCAGCTGCTGCGAGGCCATGTTCATTGCAAAGTGGCCGAGCTGCCCGATGATGTTGCACCCTTCGGCGATAGGGATGAATTCCACCGGCGAAATCGGTCCGCGCCGCGGGTGATCCCATCGCATCAGCGCCTCAAAACCCGCAATTGTCATGTCGGAAAGCTGGACAATCGGCTGATAGACAATCGACAATTCGTTCCGCTCGCTCGCGCGGCGCAGGTCCGATTCCAGTTGAAGCCGGTCGCTGCCAACACTGCGAAACGCCGGGCGGAACGGCTCAATCCGGTCGCCGCCGGTTCGCTTGGCCTGGAACACCGCAAGTTCCGCGTCCTTGACCAGATCTTCCGCATTTGCCTGCGGCGTCGTCCAAGTCATCAATCCAATCGAAGCGGTGAGAATAATCTCTCGCTTGGCAAACGTGATCGGCGCGCGGATCGCCGCCTTCACCGCTTCGGCAAACGCCGCAATGCGCGCCGGTTCATTCTCGGACAGCAAAATCAAACCAAACTGGTCGCCGCCAATGCGCGCCAGCGTGTCCTGCGGTTTGACCAGCCTGATAATCCGCCGCGCCAGCGTCAGAAGTATCGTGTCGCCTGCCGACATGCCAAGCCCGTCATTGACTTGTTTGAACCGGTCAATATCAATGACAAACACCGTCGGGCGAACCTTTTCCTCAATCCTGCCAACAGCAATCGAAGTCTCCAGCCGGTCAAGAAACAGCCGCCGGTTTGGCAAGCCTGTCAGATTGTCGTTCACCGCGTCCTGCAGCAGCCGTTCCTCGGATTTCTTCTGCTCCGTCACATCAACCAGCGTGCCGACACAGCGGATCACTTCGCCGTCCGAGCCGAGCACCGGCCGCGATTTGAGCGTGAACCAGTGATAGTGCCCGTCGCGCGCGCGGAAACGGAAATCCTGCGCAATCCTGCCACGCCTGTGCTCAATCACCATGTCCAGCGTCGTGCGGAAAGGGTCGCGATCATCCGGGTGAAGATATTGCAGCCAGGTCCGCGCCGCGCCGTGCAAAGTGTTTGGGTCAAGCCCGATCAGTCCGGCAATGTCCGGCTTGGTCACGATCTTGTCGCGCGGCACATCCCAGTCCCAAACGATGTCTCCGGACCCGGCAATCGCCATCGCCTGCCGTTCCATGTCGGAAAACAATCCCTGCTGCAACGCGCCGCCAGCAAACGCATGTTGCATCACCGTGAAGCCGATCAAGAGAACGACAAGCACAAGCCCGCCGCCAAGCGCTGGCTGAATTATGTCATTGTCGATAGAGCCGGTCACCGCCATGAATCCCGATAGCAGCCACAAAAGGATCAAGGCCCAGGTCGGTATAATCATTATGGCCCGGTCGTAGCCGCGGATCGTCAGGTAAACGATAATCAAGAGGCCGGCGGCAGCCGTCATGGCAAAAGAGATGCGGGCAATGCCCGATGCAATCGGCGGATCAAACACCGCGACGCCAAACAGCGCACAAAGCCCGATCAGCCACATCAGCGCGCCATAGCTGAAATGCCCGTGCCAGCGGTTCAGGTTGAGATAGGTGTAGAGAAACACCACAAGCGTTGCCGCAAGCCCCACTTCCGTCGCCGCCCGCCAGGTTTGCTCATTGCCCGGCGCAATCTCGATCAGCTTGCTCAAGAAGCCGAAGTCAACACAGATATAGGCCAGAACCGACCAGGCAAGCGCCGCAGTTGCCGGGAAAAGGGCGGTGCCCTTGACGACGAAGAGTATCGTCAGAAACAGCGCCAGAAGCCCGGAAATGCCCAGAACAATCCCGCGGTAAAGCGTATAGGAATTGACGGTGTCCTTGTAGGCGTCAGGCTCCCACA
>JANPEK010000328.1:0-5152 GCA_031422915.1 Phyllobacteriaceae bacterium
ATCTGGACTTAGCCAGCCGCACCGACCGGATCATCGAAATCGTGGACGGGAAAATCGTGAAGACATGACATCGCCAAGAACCACGGGACAGTTTGGCCACCGCGCCCGCGAGCTTCAGGTGAACACCGCCACCAAAGGCGCTGCGCATATACGCTGGTTGGGTGTTGATTCCGGTCAAAGTACTGTGGCGGGAACCGTGTTAGCCGTTGTGCGTTGATAGAAGAGGAGTCTCGGTGTGGCGTTGCGTAACCCGATTTCGTCGCGTGTTCCACTCCACTTGTTACGCCTGACGGCGAATTTACGGCAATGCTTTGCGGCAACCATGATGTCTTCACTGCCCTTTGCCGCATCTGTTCAGCAAAGTCTCCACCTCGCAAAGCCGATGCCGTGACAGCGGCAAGGAACAATTTTTCAACCGCACGAGGAGCCTAAATTGAACAATTGGATGGACGGAAATTCGATGATGTGGGGCATGGGGTGGGGCGGAGGGATTTTCGCGCTCGTCCTGATCCTGTGCGTCGCAGCGCTTGTAAAATACCTGTTCTTCGACAAGCGGCAATAGAAATCAGGGACAAAACCATGTCGTATTATCTTTCAAAGATGCTTTCGGTGCCTTTTGACGAGGCGGTGACGCGCGCAACGGACGCCTTGAAACTCGAGGGTTTCGGCATCCTCACTGATATTGACGTCAGCGCAACTCTGAAGACGAAAATAGGCGTTGATTACCCGGCTTACAGGATTCTCGGGGCTTGCAATCCCGCGTTGGCTCATGAGGCCCTGATGTTCGAAAACAAGGTTGGCACGATGCTGCCTTGCAACGTTGTCGTCCGTGATGCCGGCCATGGTCAGATAGAAGTGGCGGCAATCGACCCTGTCGCGTCCATGCAGGCGATTGACAATGCAGCGCTGAAACAGGCCGCAGGGCAGGTTCGCGCGAAACTAGAAAAAGTTATTTCAGGGCTCTGAAAAAACTTCTCCCGAAAGCATCAATCCAACGGAGGTCGTCATGCGCACTACCCAATCATTCGCAACGCCAAGCCGACGGTCTTTCCTCAAATCATCGGCAGGAATGTGCGGCGCGCTTATTGCCGGAACTCCATGGACGTCGGCCCTGGCGGCAACGCCAATGCTGACCGTTGCCTCTCGCACTCTTGAGGTGAACAAGAAGGCGGCAACCGTTTTCAGTGTGCTCGGATCGAACGGAAAACCCGGCATGATCATGCGCGAGGGAGATCGCTTTTTGGGCGATCTTCTTAATGACTCGGGCGAACCGCTGCAAATGCATTGGCACGGGCAGGTCAAGGCACCCGCCAACCAGGATCGCGCCCGCCCCGATGGCGGCGCGTTGGCTATCGGCCAGACCGATGCCCACGATTTCGAGCTGACACCTGGCACACATTGGATGCATTCCCACAGTCTCAGCGAACAACAGCTTCTGGCAGCGCCGATGGTTGCATTGGAGAAAGATGCCGGCGACGTTCAGGACGTTGTCATCATGCTGCATGATTTTGCCTTCCGCTCGCCGCAGGAGATATTGGCGGAGCTTGGCGCTGGCGGCGGCACGCATGCCGGTCAGAATGCAGGCGGCGGCATGATGGGTAAAATGATGCAGGGCGGCATGATGGGCATGACCCATGCCAATGATGTAAAATACGACGCCTTTCTTGCCAACGACGGGACCTTCGATGATCCGGAAATTGTAATGGTCGAAAAAGCCGGCCGGGTCCGCTTGCGCATCATCAATGGCGGCACGGCGACTGCGTTCTTCATCTCGACACCGGGAATGAACTCGAGTTGCATCGCCGTTGACGGCTCGTCTTGCCTCCCCGTCTCACAGGCCGCTTACCCGATTGCGCAGGGGCAGCGCATTGATCTGTTGGTCGAAATCCCCCAGCAGGGCGGAGCGTTCCCTGTTCTGGCGCAAGTGGAAGGCGACCGGTCTGTGACCGGCATCGTGTTGGCGACCGCAGGGGCATCCATTTCCAAAGTCCTGGGCACGGCCGACGCGCCTCAGGGACTGACCGATCTAGCGTTTGAGGCGCAGCTTCGCGGCACAAGTCCATTGGCTGAAAAGCCTGCAGATCAGTCTTTTATGGTGATGTTGGGCGAAGAGCCGGGCTATCGCTGGACGATCAATGGCCGCGCCCATGGCGAGCATCAGTCCTTCGATGTGCGCCAGGGCGAGCGGGTCGAGATGACCTTCATGAACCCGACAACCATGATGCATCCAATGCATTTGCACGGTCATCATTTTCAGGTTGTTGCCATTGGTGGACAACGATTCTCAGGCGCTGTGCGCGACACCATCATCGTTCCCGCCCATAATCCGGTCACGGTCGCCTTCGACGCCAACCAAAAAGGCGCGTGGTTCCTGCATTGCCATCACCTTTATCACATGGCGAGCGGCATGATGACGGAAGTGCGTGTCAGTTGACTACGGAGCGGCAGTGGATTGTGGCATTTCGGGTCTACCTCGAAACCAATTTCACATCACATTTGTTCTTGAAAGTCGCGCTCCCGCCGCTCGGCACTGAACCGGCAACGGCACTGCAGCGCGTCATCAAGCCAATGGTCGGTATCGCATTGCTGCAAAATTGGCTCAGGCGGTGGCAATCATGATAGCCACGGATGCTGAGCTTGAACAGCTGCAGCGCGAATCCTTTGCGTATTTCATCCACGAAGCCAATCCCGCAAACGGGCTGGTCATCGACAAGACCGCACCAAACTGGCCTGCCAGCATCGCGGCGACGGGGCTGGCGCTTGCCGCTTATCCGGTTGGAGTCGAACGCGGATTTTGGTCCCGTAGCGCAGCGTTGGAACGCACGCTGACGACCTTGCGCTTTTTTTGGAACAGCCATCAGGGGCCGGAGCCGGATGCGACGGGCTACAAGGGCTTTTACTATCACTTCCTCAACATGCAGACCGGGCGGCGGGCGTGGGACTGTGAACTGTCGACCATTGACAGTGCATTCCTCCTTGCCGGCGCTTTGGCGGCCGGGGTCTATTTTGATGGGGAAAATGCAGACGAGAAGGAAATCCGCGCGCTAAGCGAAGCGCTCTATCGCCGCGCCGATTGGACCTGGGCGCAAGACGGCGGGGCCACCTTAACACACGGCTGGCGGCCCGAAAGCGGGTTCATCAGTTACCGGTGGGAAGGCTATGACGAAGCCATGCTTCTCTATGTTCTGGGCCTCGCTTCGCCCACTCATCCGCTGCCGGAGGAGGGCTACGAGGCCTGGCTGTCCACCTATCGGTGGGAAAGCTGCTATGGCTACGATTATCTTTATGCAGGGCCGCTGTTTACGCACCAGCTCTCCCACGTCTGGATCGATTTTCGCGGAATTCAGGATGCGTTCATGCGTGGCAAGGGCATCGACTACTTCGAGAACAGCCGGCGCGCCACCTATGTGCAACAGCGCTACGCCATTGAGAACCCGCGCAAGTTCGCAGGCTATGGCGAGCATTGCTGGGGGATCACGGCCAGCGAAGGGCCGGGGCCCGAAACGCGCAAGCTTGAGGGCGTCGAGCGCAGTTTTTTTGATTACCTCGGACGCGGCGTTCCCTACGGTCCCGATGATGGCACGCTTGCACCGTGGGCCGTCGTCGCTTCCTTGCCCTTCGCCCCGGAGATTGTTCTGCCAGCGATCAGTTACTGCATTCATCAAGCCAAACTGAAAGACTTGAACGCATATGGCTTCAAGGCTGCATTCAATCCGACGCATCCGGGCAAGCCCGGCAATCCATTAGGTCGGTGGGTGTCGCCATGGCACTTCGGGCTCAATATTGGTCCAACCGTGTTAATGATCGAAAACCACAGAAGCGGCCTCTTGTGGCGGTTGATGCGCGAATGCCCCTATATCCAGTTTGGGCTGCGGCGCGCGGGCTTCACCGGAGGATGGCTGATTGACCCAACGACGGGAGGCCGCAGATGAAAACACAATTCGCGGCTCGGCGGCTTCATGTTCGCCACCGGTCTGCTGACACTCTATGTCTCGGCGGCGGGTGTCACGACCGGACGATCACGCCTCTTGGCCTAAGCGACATAAAAGGTGACATCGGTGACATCCGCTAACCCGCATATCCTCACCATCAATGGCGGCTCATCGAGCGTCAAGTTTGCGTTGTTTGAGGCGGGCGGGACGGTGACGCGGACCATGGGCGGCGCGATTGAGCGGATTGGTTCGCCGCAGGCCAACCTGCGGATGAATGGTCCAAAACCGGGGAAAGATTTTTCGAAGGCGATCGCTGCTCCGGATCACACTGCAGCCGTGGGCGCCTTGATGGAGTGGCTGGAGCAGATTGACGGTAGCTCTGCCGTGACCGCAGTAGGACATCGCTTTGTGCATGGCGGACCGGATTTTTGGGAGCCGCAGCTCATAACCCCGCAAATGATGGATAAGCTGCGTTTGCTGATTCCGTTCTCTCCCCAGCATCTTCCGCAGGAAATTCTGCTGGCAGAGGCGGTTGCACGCCGGTTTCCGGACATTCCGCAGGTGGCGTGTTTCGACACCGCCTTTCACCGCGAAATGCCCCGCGTTGCCCGGCAGTTGCCAATCCCGCGTCGCTATGAGGCACTAGGAGTCCGCCGATACGGCTTTCACGGACTGTCCTATGCATTCCTCATGAGCGAGCTTTCGAGCCAAGTGGGAGCGGAGGCCGCAGGCGGCCGGGTTATCCTCGCCCATCTTGGCAACGGCGCGAGCCTGGCTGCGGTGCGCAAGGGCAAACCTGTCGACACAAGCATGGGGTTCACGCCGGCCTCCGGATTTCCGATGGGCACGCGGTGCGGCGACATCGACCCCGGCCTGTTGTCCTACCTTGCGCGCACGGAACAGATGAGCGCACAGCAGTTCGACGCCATGGCCAATACTCAATCCGGACTGTTGGGGCTGTCGGAAACCAGTTCCGACATGCGTGAATTGCTCTCCCTAGAAACACAGGACGTGCGCGCAGCAGAGGCGGTTGCGCTGTTTTGCTATCAGGTCAGGAAATGGATCGGAGCCTTCGCCGCCGCGCTCGGCGGCGTGGACCAGCTGGTGTTTTCGGGCGGGGTTGGCGAGAACTCACATTTGGTTCGCGCGCGGATTTGCGACGGATTGGGTTTTTTGGGAATTGAGGTTGACCAACAGCGCAACGTGGCGAATGCGCCGCT
>JANPEK010000329.1:0-7492 GCA_031422915.1 Phyllobacteriaceae bacterium
GTGACCAGCGTTGCCATCGCCGCCTGCTCGGCGCTGCTGGCCACTGCAAGCGCCTATGCCATCGCGTGTCTTCGTCATGCGCTTGATGCAAACGGCCGTCGCCGGGGTTCGGAAACGATTGGCAAGCTGACAACTTCGTTGCTCGGGATCCCGGCGCTGCTGCTCGGCGTTGGCTGGTTTGTGCTTCTCGCCATGACCGGCAGGCCATTTGCGCTGGCACCGCTGATGATCATTCTTGCCAATTCGCTGATGGCACTGCCGTTTGCGCTTCAAATGTTGAGCCCCGCAATGAATCGGCATTTTGCCACCGACGACCGGCTCTGCGCGGCGCTTGGGCTTCACGGCTGGCGACGGTTTGCGCTGATCGATTGGCCGGTGCTGCGCCCGGCGCTGACAGGCGCCTTCCTTTTTGCGTCCGCATTGTCGCTCGGCGATCTCGGCGTGGTGACGCTTTACGGCTCTGATCGCATCATCACGCTGCCATCGCTGATCTACCAAAATCTCGGCAGTTACCGCTCCAATGACGCAGGTGCCTTGGTGCTCTATCTGACGCTTTTGACTGGCGTGCTGACGCTGATTGGCACGAGGAGCGCGTCGCATGAACGCCATTGAGCTGAAATCCGTCGCGTTCCACTGGCCGGAAATGCCGATGACGTTTGAACTGCAAGTGCAGGCGGGCAAACTTGTCATTGTCACCGGCCCCAGCGGGTCCGGCAAATCGACTTTGCTCAATCTCATCGCCGGGTTTGAAACGCCGGAAAACGGAACGATTACGCTGGATGGCAAGGATTGCACCATCCTGCCGCCGTCGCAGCGCCCGGTTTCGATGCTGTTTCAGGAGCATAACCTGTTCGGTCATTTGAACGTTGCGGCCAATGTCGGCTTCGGTATTGCGCCGCGTCTGACGTTTAGCGCTTTAGAGCGGACGGCGATTGCTCAGGCCATCAAGCGCGTCAGTCTGTCCGGCAAAGAGAAGCGACTGCCGCATGAATTGTCGGGCGGCGAGCGCCAACGGGTGGCGTTTGCGCGAACCCTGTTGCAAGACCGGCCCGTGTTGCTTCTCGATGAACCCTTCGCCTCGCTCGGGCCGAATTTGCGCTTGGAAATGATGGAGTTGTTGCAGGATTTGCAGGCTGAGCGCCCGCGCACCATCCTTGCGGTGACGCATCATCCCGGTGAGTGGCGGGATATTGCTGACGGATTTGTCTTCGTTGATGACGGTCGGATTGCGTCGCATGGGCAGATGGACCAGCTTGACCATCCGGAAGTGCCTGATGCCGTGCGCGCCTATCTCGGCGTGCGCAAGGATTGAAAATATCCGCCCGAACTTGGCCGTATTCTTGATTACCCTGTGCGCCGGACTTGGCGGAACCCGTTCAAGCGGCTAGGTCTCAACTGGCAAGTGATTTGAGGCATGTGATTTGCGGCAGGGGCCAGCGGTCAGAACATTGGGCAATCGGCTGGGTAAGTGAACCTGATTTTGACACACAAGACAAACAGTTCCGGAATATTTTCGGTCCAGCATCGCAACAACAGCCATGTCGGAGGGTTGGTGCGTGCATCGATGTTTGCCGTCTTGGCGCTTTTGCTTTCGGGCTGTAATGTGCTCAGTGTTGCCGGCAAAGTTCCAGGCGACAGGGAAGACCTCACCGTTGCCCTGAAGCCAAACAGCAATCCTGTGACAGTGGACAGCGTCGGGCGCGGCGACCGGTTTGCCAAGCTTGCGGCCGCCCAGCACCCCAAAATTCTTGCCACTTATGGCGGCGAATATGCCGACCCCAAGTTGGAGCGCATGGTCGCGCGCGTGGTCGGAAGGCTGACATTTGACTCAAATGATCCGAACCAGACCTACCGTGTGACCATCCTCAATTCGCCCAGCGTCAATGCGTTCGCGCTGCCCGGCGGCTATGTCTATGTCACGCGCGGACTGCTTGCACTGGCCAATGATTCTGCCGAACTTGCCGCTGTCATCTCGCACGAGATGGCGCATGTGACGGCACGGCACGGCGTCCAGCGTCAGCAGCTGGAAGCCGACGCCAGCCTTGCCGCAAGGGTCGTGTCCGAGGTGCTCCAGGACGATGAGGCAGGGCGACAGGCGACAATCCGCGGCAAGCTGCGTCTGGCGCAATTTTCGCGCAATCAAGAGCTGGAAGCCGACGCCATCGGCATCAAGGCATCCGGCGGGGTCGGGTTTGATCCCTATGCGGCATCGCGCTTTCTCAATGGCATGGCCGCCTACACCGACTACCGGACTGCTGCGACCAACGACGACATGTCGCTTGATTTTCTTGCCAGCCACCCGACGACGCCGCAGCGGGTTGAGCTTGCCAACCGCCATGCCCGCCTGATCGGCCCGCCGGGCACGGGCGACAAGGACCGCGACGCCTATTTGAACGGCATTGACGGCATGCTGTTTGGCGACAGCCCGGAAGAAGGCTATGTGCGCGGACAGGATTTCCTGCATCCGGGCCTCGGCATTGCCTATCGCGTGCCGCCGGGGTTTGACACGGAAAACAACAAGGATGCCGTGCTCTCGGCAGGCCCTGGCGAAATTGCCATCCGTTTTGATGCAGTCGAGGTGCTGGCCACGGTACCGCTCAATCAATATGTGCAATCCGGCTGGGTGGCCGGCTTGGACGCGACGTCCATCCGCCCAGTTACTGTCGCAGGGTATGAAGCGGTGACCGCCAAAGCGCAGGCAGACAAGTGGCAGTTTGCCATCACGATCATGCGGGTTAACGGCAAGGTCTACCGTTTCCTCATCGCCGCGCCAATTGGCAACACGAGCCTTGACGGCGTTGCCGCATCGGTGACGCAAAGCTTCCGGTTGCTATCGCAAGAAGACCGCGCGCTGCTGAAGCCGGCGCGGATCACGGTGGTCACGGTTAAGGCTGGCGACACGGCCGGGTCCCTTGCCAACCAGATGAGCGGCGTTGACAAAAAGCAGGACCTGTTCCGCATTCTCAATGGCCTCAGCGCCGGTCAGTCGCCGTCGGCAGGCGACAGGGTCAAGCTGGTTGTGACTGAGTAGGCCCGTTCTGTCGCAAGGCTGGACCGGGCACTTTTCTTTGGGGGGCAGGCGGCCAGATGGCATCCATCATCTTTGCAGACACTACGGGACGCTATGACGGGCGCGATCTGGAGAGCCGGCCACTTGGCGGTACGGAATCCTCGGTGATACGAATTTCGCGCGAACTGGCGCTGCGCGGGCATTCCATCACCGTTTTTACCAACTGTGACGCACCGGTCACGGATCAGGGCGTAGACTTCGCTCCGCTTGGCTCACCAATTCCCGAAATCTGCGATCTCTATGTCGCTGTCCAGCATCCGTCGCTGCTCGGCTTGGTCAAGCGTCCGCGCCGCGTGGCGATCTGGGTCTTGTGGCAGCCCAACATGTTGAAACATTACAAGAAGCTCTGGCGCATGTGGCTTTACCGGCCCGTTCCAGTTCTCATGAGTCGCTATCAAGCTTCGATCTATTCGCCATTTCTGCCACGCCGCAATCCGCACATTGTGATCCCGCTCGGCCTGCCGGAGGATGTGCGCAGTCTTCCGCCGCTCGACACCACGCCCGGGCCTTATCTCGTGTTTGCCTCCAACCCGCAGCGCAATCTTGACGGAATCGTGCGCATCTTTGCGGATCGCATTCTGCCGGTGCGACCCGATGCCCGGCTGCGAATCTTCGGTTCGATGCAAAAGGTTGACGATCCTTGGACCTCATGGGGCGGCGGCGTCATCCCTGCGGGACTACCGGATAACGTGCGCAATGCAGTCAGTTTTCATCCCGCAGCGCCGCGTGAAGAATTGATCGCGGCATTTCGCTCATCACGCGCGTTGATTTATCTCGGCCATAAAGTCGAGGCCTTCTGCCTGACGCTGGCGGAGGCGCAGGCCTGCGGTCTGCCCTGCGTGGTCGCGCCGGTAGCCGTGTTGCCAGAGCGGATCATCGATGGCGAAACCGGCTTTGTCCGCAGAGATCCGCAAGAATTTGCCGCTGCGGCGCTGTCCCTTCTCAACGATGATGCGCTCTGGAAACGTCAGCATACAGCAGCAATTTCCCGCCAAAAAGGCATTGGCTGGCCGGAAACCGCACAACGTTTTGAGTTGGCGCTGCTTTCTGACCTGATCGACACCAACCAAAGCCGGCAACCGGCAAACAGCTGACTGTTCAGCCTGAAACCGCCCGCGACATCGCCGGATTGCTCTCAACCAGCGACGCCTTCAGCTTTTCCATTGCCCGTGTCTCGATCTGGCGCACCCGCTCTTTGGAGATGCCGAGCGATTCGCCGAGCTCTTCCAGCGTACTGGACTCTTCTTCGAGCTTGCGGCGTTTGACGATCAGCATTTCGCGCGGGTTGAGCACGGACATGGCTTGGCGAAGCCAGCGGGTGCGGCGCTCGCCGTCGATGTTTTCTTCAACAATCTGGTCCGGCAACGGGCCGCCATCGACCAGAAAATCCATGCGCCCGGAACCTGATTCATCGTCCATCGTCAGCGGCGCATTCAGCGATGTATCCGGCCCGGACAGCCGGTGGTCCATCGTTGCCACGTCCTTGACCGAAACGCCAATGGCGGTGGCAATCTGGCCGTAAAGCTGTGTGCTGGTCAACTGTTCCTGACCGCCGGTCAGCTTGGCGCGCAGCCGGCGCAAGTTGAAAAACAACGCCTTCTGCGCCGACGATGTGCCGCCGCGCACGATCGACCAGTTTTTCAGGATGTAGTCCTGTATCGACGCGCGAATCCACCATGTGGCATATGTGGAGAAGCGCACCTCACGATCGGGGTCAAAGCGTGCGGCAGCTTCGAGGAGCCCAATGTGACCTTCCTGGATGAGGTCGCTCATTGACAGGCCATAGTTGCGAAATTTAGCCGCCATCGAGATGACAAGGCGCATGTGCGCTGCGGCCAGTTTGTGCATTGCCTGTTGGTCGTGCAGATCTTTCCATCGCACGGCAAGCACATGTTCTTCATCGCGGGCAAGGTAGGGCGCGGCTTTGGCCGCTCTCATCATTGCGGGGCTGGCGTATTGTGATCCCATCTCGCGTCTCCTTCCGGTCGTGTTCAAGGCACGTCGGTCTGTTTGAATTTACGCACTCAAACGGGATTCGGATTTCGCAGGTTCACAAAAAATCAAAGCTTGCACTAAAGTCCAAGGGGCACACAAAAAAGGCCCGGAGTTTGCCCGGGCCTTTGATTGGAAGACGTCCGCGGTGTTTACGCGGCGACGTCCTGTTGTTCGACTTCGGCTTCCGCCTCGACAACCTCTTCAGCGTCCGTCTTGGCACCGCGCTTGGGTCCCTTGGCAAGGTTGGCCTCGATGACACGCACCGCCTCTGTATCCGACAAGCGGTTCACTGCGGCAATTTCACGCGCCATCCGGTCAAGCGCTGCTTCATACAGCTGGCGCTCGGAGTAAGACTGTTCCGGCTGGTTGTCGGCGCGGTAAAGATCGCGCACGACTTCGGCAATCGCAATCAGGTCGCCCGAGTTGATCTTTGCGTCATATTCCTGCGCGCGGCGCGACCACATGGTGCGCTTGACGCGGGCGCGGCCCTGCACGACCTTGAGCGCGCGCTCCAGATAATCGCTCTCGGACAGTTTGCGCATGCCGATGGTGGCGGCCTTGGCGACCGGAACCTTCAGGCGCATTTTGTCCTTCTGGAACTCGACGACAAACAGTTCGAGCTTAAAGCCCGCGACAACCTGCTCTTCAATCGACACGATCTGCCCGACGCCATGCGCCGGGTACACAATGAATTCGCCAGTCTTGAAACCCTGACGCGTTGCGGTTTTCTTTTGCTGTTGGGCTACCATGAGCCTTGTACTCCCTGCCTGCTCCAAATATCGACGGAGCCAATTTTTAAGTCGCCTGACCGGCACCCTTCGACTGACAAAGCTAAAGGCACACAAACCCTGCAGGTGTCACAGACTTGTCGGGAGCGAAAAGCCTTGAGACAAAGGCCGACGCTCGGGAAAAACCTTAACCCGCTGGAAATGTCTGCCTTTCAATGATTGACGCAAATGCGCAAGAATTGTTGTCCTGCCGAGGGCATAAAAGACCTCTAGCACAAAAACCCGCGCGAATCAATAAATTGCTGCACCGGCGAACAAAGGCGGTCAAGCCGCATTAACACATGGTTAACCGCGTATCAGCTTGGTGACCGGACTTCAGTCTCCCGCGCCGGGCTCTGCCGAGAAAAACTTCTCGAACTTGCCTTCGACGCCGTCCATGTCCTTGGCGTCTGCCGGGGGCTCGCCCTTGGCGGTGATGTTCGGCCATTTGACGGCATAGTCGGCGTTGATTTTCAGCCATTTTTCAAGTCCGGGCTCAGTGTCCGGCTTGATCGCTTCGGCCGGACATTCGGGTTCGCACACGCCGCAGTCAATGCATTCGTCCGGATGGATGACGAGCATATTGTCGCCCTCGTAGAAACAATCCACCGGGCAGACTTCGATGCAGTCCATGTATTTGCAGCGAATGCAATTGTCGGTAACCACATAGGTCATTGCAGAGAGGCTCCAGCCATAAAATCCCGTGCGCCGAAGTAGCGGTTTTGTACGGCCTTATCAAGCCGCGCTACTGCGGCAAAACGGCGAAATGCGGAATGGTATTTCACAAATGCCGGATGGAATTGCCGCAGCGGGCTCAGATTTCGCCAATGAAGTCCGCGAAAAACTGTTCCAGCCGCTCGTGCCGCTGGTGCGCCAGAGTTGCGCCTGTCACGGTTTGGAACCCGTCCGCCAGCTTGAACAGCTTCACCGGGAAATGGTCGAGCGCATAGCGTTTGTCGTCCAACGGGCGCGAAATGGCGACAGGTTCCACCGGATCATATAGCCCGCTGCCCATGCGTCCGGCGATGTAGAAGCACCGTACCGCGCCGATCAGGCCAATCGCGTCAAGACGGTCGGCATCCTGCAGAATTTTGGCCTCAAGTGTCTCAGGTGCAATCTTGGCCGAAAAGCTGTGCGCCTCGATGGCGTGTGCGGTTAGCGCGATGCGTTCTGGGTTCCATCCAAGTACGGACAGCACTCCTGAAGCCTTTTGCGCTGCCAGCCGGGACGCAAGCGCACGTCCCGGATCGTTCTTCTCGACCGAAACGCAATCGTGCAGCAGCGCGGCAGCGCACAGGATTTCGATGTCACCGCCTTCGGAAGCTTGAATCTTCGCTGCATTCTTCCAAACGCGCTGCAAATGGGCGATGTCGTGCGCCCCGTCATTGCCGTCAATGGCATGAGGAAGGAGTTTTTCCGCAAGAGCGTCGAAAGGCAAAAACAGATGCGTCATTGAATTTGAAATCCTGATGGGGCGGAATGTTCAGTCCCGGTCAAATATCTGCGCCCGCAGCCGCTCATAGGCGCGGCGCTCCGCCTTTTCCGGCCGTCCGCCATGCGTCGGCACTAGACCGGTGTCCTTTGGCGCAGGCGGCGGGGTGATGTCTTCGTAGAGCAGCGCCGCCTCAGGCGCAGGCCCGCGCCGCTCGCCGATGGCGCG
>JANPEK010000330.1:0-19357 GCA_031422915.1 Phyllobacteriaceae bacterium
CAAATTTTGGCCAGTCAGCGTCAGCCACCATGCCCTGATGTCCAAGCACCGTCCAGCACTCTTCTGCCAGATGCGGCATCATCGGCGCGATCAGCTGGATGAGAATGCCCGAAGCCTCCTTGGCAGCGGCAGCCGTTGCCGTGTCGGACTTGCCAGAGGCAATTGCAGTCAGCGCAGGATTGAGCATATTGACCAGCTCGTAAATGCGCGCCACGGCCTTGTTGAAGGACAGCTTGTCGATATCCTCACCGACCGCCTTCAGCGTCTTGTGCGCCGCCTTGCGGATGACACCGGCCTCGCCATCAGCACCGGTTGCCGCACTGGCGGATTTGAGACCGTCTGCCGCCTCGCCGATCAGTCGCCAAATGCGCTGCACGAACCGGTGCGCACCCTCAACGCCCGCCTCCGTCCAGATCACATCACGCTCGGGCGGCGAATCCGACAGCATGAACCAGCGGGCGGTATCGGCGCCGTAGGAGGCGATGATGTCGTCGGGATCGATGGTGTTCTTCTTCGACTTCGACATTTTCTCGATCGAGCCAATCTCGATGGGCGAACCATCAGACATCAGCTTCGCGCGGCGCGTCTCACCCTCACCTTCAATCAGCACATCAGATGGCACGACCCAGCCCGACGCATTGCGGTAAGTCTCGTGCACGACCATACCTTGCGTGAACAGGCCCTTGAACGGCTCGCTGACGCCAAGATGTCCCGTCGCGCTCATCGCCCGGGCGAAGAAGCGCGAATAGAGTAGATGCAGGATCGCATGCTCGATGCCGCCGATATATTGGTCCACCGGAAGCCACGCGTCGGCGGCCTTGCGGTCGGTCGGCTCATTCATCCACGGCGCGGTGAAGCGGGCGTAATACCAGGACGAATCAACAAACGTGTCCATCGTGTCTGTCTCGCGCCGCGCCGCCTTGCCACACTCAGGGCAGTTTACATGCCGCCATGTCGGATGCCGGTCGAGCGGATTGCCTGGCCGGTCAAACTCGATGTCGTCAGGCAGCTTCACCGGCAGGTCTTTCTTCGGCACCGGCACGACGCCGCAGTCCTCGCAATGGATCACCGGTATCGGGCAACCCCAATAGCGCTGACGCGAAATACCCCAGTCACGCAGGCGAAACTGCGTCTTGCGTTCACCCTGCGGCTGGTTGCCAAGATTGATCTGTTCCAGCCGGGCGGCAACATCGTTGAATGCCGCTTGCGGCGTCATGCCATCGAGAAAGCGTGAATTGACCATGACGCCATCGCCGTCATAGGCCTTGTCTCCAACGCTCCATGACGCACCTTGCGCCTCCGGCGCAACCACTGTGACGATCGGCAGCGCGTATTTCGTGGCGAAGTCAAAATCCCTCTGGTCATGCGCCGGGCAGCCGAAAATCGCGCCGGTGCCATAATCCATCAACACGAAATTGGCAACATGGACTGGCAGCAGCCAGTCCGGATCAAACGGATGGCGCACGCGCACACCAGTGTCAAAGCCGATCTTCTCCGCCGTTTCAACAGCCGCAACCGATGTGCCCATCTGGCGGCACTTGTCGGCAAAGGCGGCAAGTTCGGCATTGTTTTCGGCCAAAGACTTGGCCAGTGGATGGTCCGCCGCAATGGCAAGGAACGACGCGCCGAACAGCGTGTCCGGCCGGGTGGTATAGACTTCGATCTCGCCCACCGGCGCGTCACCGGCCACTTCCCACCGCAACATCAAGCCCTCAGACTTGCCGATCCAGTTGCGTTGCATCAGCCGCACTTTTTCCGGCCAGCCCGGCAATTCATCGAGTGAGGCCAGAAGATCTTCGGAAAAATCCGTTATCTTGAAAAACCATTGCACAAGATCGCGCTGCTCCACCAGCGCACCCGAGCGCCAGCCGCGACCGTCAATGACCTGCTCGTTGGCAAGAACCGTCATGTCTTCCGGGTCCCAATTGACCTTGGATTGCTTGCGGTAAACCAGGCCCTTGTCGAGGAAATCGACAAACAGCATCTGCTGGCGGTGGTAGTAATCAACATCGCAGGTGGCGAACTCGCGCGACCAGTCAAGCGACAGGCCCATGGATTTGAGCTGCCGTTTCATCACGGCAATGTTCTGGTAGGTCCAATCCTTGGGATGCACCTTGTTCTGCATGGCAGCGTTTTCCGCCGGCATGCCGAACGCGTCCCAGCCCATCGGGTGGAGCACGTTGAAGCCCCGCGCCCGCTTGGTCCGAGCTACCACGTCGCCCATCGCATAGTTGCGCACATGGCCCATGTGGATGCGGCCCGACGGATAGGGGAACATCTCGAGGACGTAATATTTCTCGCGCGGGTCGTCATTATCCGTCTCGAACAATTTCGCCTCGTCCCAGGCCTTCTGCCAACGGGATTCAGCGTCGCGCGGATTGTAGCGTTCGGTTGCCATGCACGGTCATTCTCTGCAAAGAGGGGTAAGAGCCAAGCTCCAGGATTTTGGCGGACCTTCACCATGATTGGGTGAAGGCGTCAACAGGATTGGCCTAAGGGAAGTGGAAAGAGCATGGCGGATATTGTCGAAAGACTGGCCCAAGTCCGGGAAAAGATCAGGCAAGCGCAGGACAAGGCGGGTCGCAAGCAGGAAGAGGCAGTGCTGGTCGCCGTCTCAAAAACCTTCGAAGCCGACGATATCCGCCCGGTGCTTGACGCGGGCCAACGTGTCTTCGGCGAGAACCGGGTGCAGGAGGCACAAGGGAAGTGGCCGCAGCTGAAAGCGGAGTATGCGGGGGTCGAATTGCACCTGATCGGCCCGCTGCAATCCAACAAGGCGGCAGAAGCCGTCGCGTTGTTTGATGTGATCCAGACAGTTGATCGAGAGAAGATTGCAACGGCGTTGGCATCGGATATGAGGAAACAAGGGCGGGTGCTCAGGCTCTTTGTACAGGTCAACACAGGCCTTGAAGAACAGAAGGCAGGCATTGATCCGCGCGAGACGGTTGCCTTCGTTGCCCGTTGCCGCGAGGTTCATGGGCTGAAGATTGAAGGCCTGATGTGCATCCCGCCAGCGGATGAAAACCCCGGCCCGCATTTCGCGCTGCTGCGAAAACTGGCGCGGGAGTGTGGGGTTGAGGGGCTATCGATGGGGATGTCTGGGGATTATGAAACAGCGATTGCGTTTGGGGCGACGCATGTAAGGGTTGGGAGCGCGATTTTTGGAGTGCGGGACGATTCAGTATGAGTGATATTACTGGTCATTCATCTAAATTCGAGCTATTATGATTATAAGGTTCCACTTGGGCTTCCGCTATGAAACAGATGACGTCAAAAGAAATCAAGGACCATTACGGCGAATTCAGCGAGGCCGCGCGCCGTGAGACAATCGTTCATACGTCACACGGCAGGCCCACGCTTGTGACCATTTCAGTGGACCGTGCAAAAAGCATTCCCGAGCTTAACAGGGAAATTTCAGCGGCGGCCATCATGGACAAGACGGAATTGCTGGCGCGGCTTCGCAGTTTTTCTGGCGTTGGCGTAACATTGGTCGGCAATCAATCGGCTGACCAGCTGGATGAGCGCAGCCGTCAGTTCCGCGGCAATGATGAATAGGCTCGCGCAGGCCCGGCAGCTATACTTCGACGCCAATATGATCATCTATTTCTTTGAACGCGAAGATGAGCTGGGTGACAAGGTTGCGCATCTTTTCAACCAGGCTGTACTTGCCGGGACGCCGATTGTTATCAGCGAAATCGGCGTTGCCGAATGCCTGTACGGCGCATTTCGCCTTCAAAGCGAAGCGCTGGAAAGGAAGTACAGGGAGTTTTTCTACGATCTGCCGTTGATCAGGCTCGATCCCGTGGATGGCGAAAAACTGGTTGCCGCAGCAGCAATAGGTGCAAGCAAAGGTTTGAAGCTGGTGGACGCTGTACACTTTGCCGCTGCCATTGAAACCGGATGCGACGTGTTTGTGACAAACGACCGCCGATTTCTCTCAAGTCACGGTGTGACGATTGTCCAGCTGAATGAAATCGAACTCGCGTCCTGAAATTGACTACGCGTTGTACCCGATTGCTCCCGCGCGTGCCGCTCGTTACACTGCCCCCAAGAACAACGGGAAAGCGCTCAGCCGCTTCAATCATGATTTCCAAGACCGGGACAGACCTCATCAGCGGCATTTCTGCCGCCAAAATCATAACATTTAAGTCCAAGCAAGACAGCGCTTACACCGCCAAACGCCCGACCACCAAGGCGGCATTGGCTACGGTGAAGCCTGCATTCCTGTCCGGCGTGCCGATGCACTGGATGCTGGATTGGCCGATGCCTTTCCCGATGCTGGTGGAGAAGGCGTGGGATGCCTCAATCCGCGACATCGACGGCAATGAGCTTGATGACTTTTGTCTCGGCGACACGGGTTCGATGTTCGGCCATTCGCCCAAGCCCGTCGCCAAAGCAATCCGCAAACAAGCGAGGCGCGGGCTAACCTACATGCTGCCTACCGAAGATGCGCTGGCCGTCGGCGGGTTGCTGACCGAAATGTTTGGCCCGTTCCGCTGGCAGATTGCCACGACGGCGTCGGATGCCAACCGCTTTGCATTGCGTGTCGCCCGCGCCGTGACGGGCCGCACCAAGACGCTGGTGTTCAACGGCTGCTATCACGGCGCCGTTGATGAGACCTATGTGAAGCTGAAAGACGGCAAGACAGTGCCGAAGCCGGGGCTGGTCGGGCAATCCGTTGACTTGACGCAAAACTCTGTTGTGGCGGAGTTCAATGATGCGGCAGGTCTTGAAACGCTGCTTGCCAATAAAGACATCGCGTGTGTCATCATGGAACCAGTGCTGACCAACTCCTGCATGGTGCTGCCGCAACCCGGCTTTCTTGACGCTGTACGCAAGCTGACGCACGATGCCGGCACGCTGCTCTTGATAGACGAAACCCACACGATCTCGACCGGCCTTGGCGGCTACACCCGCACCCACAACCTTGAGCCGGACGTATTTGTGCTCGGCAAACCGGTGGCTGGAGGAGTTCCGGCGTCTGTGTGGGGTCTCAGCCAAGAAGTAGCCGACCGCTTTGCCGTCTACAATTCAACGCGTGAGCCGGGATATTCCGGCATCGGTACGACATTGTCTGCCAATCCGTTGCAATTTGCCGCCATGCGCGCCTGTCTCTCACAGGTGATGACAAAGAAAAATTATGTCCATATGGAAAAACTGGCGACGCGGCTGGAAAAAGGCGTCGTCAAGGTGATCGAGGCGCGCAAACTGCCTTGGCATGTCGCTCGCGTCGGTGCCCGCGTCGAATTCATCTGTGCACCCGGCCCATTGAAAACAGGCGCGGAAGCCTACGCCGCGCATTGCCCTGAGCTTGAAGCCGCCATCCACATCGGTCTGCTCAATCGCGGCTCGCTGATCGCTCCGTTTCACAACATGATGCTGATTTCACCGGTGACGCGAAAACGGCAGGTCGATCATCTGATCGACAATTTCGCCGCCGTCACCCTAGAACTTACCACCTGAAAGACCTGACAATCATGATATCCCCATCCGGCTCCACACCAGAAGAAGCCCGCACATTCCTTGATGCGCACCCTGAAATTGAAGCCTTCGACATTGTCCTGACCGATGCCAACGGCATTGGCCGTGGCAAGATCATCCGCCGCCACGAACTGACGGCGCTGTATGAGGATGGCCGCCATCTGCCGATCTCGATTCTTGGCCTCGACATCACCGGCGAAGATGTCCACGAGACCGGTCTCATCTGGGACTCAGGCGACGGTGACATGCGTGCCTGGCCGATCCCCAACACCATCGCACCGCTGCACGGCACCAACCCGCCGCGCGGCCAATTGCTGATGTCAATGTTTCATCTCGACGGCGCGCCGATGACCTCTGATCCGCGACTTGCCTTGAAGCGGCAGGTCGATGAAATGGCTGCAGAGGGTATGTTTCCCGCAGGCGCGTTTGAGCTGGAATTCTTCCTTTTGTCCAACGAGCGCGACGCCAATGGCAAAGTCCAGCCCGCCGCTGCGGTGCTCGACGGGCGCAGAAGCGGCAAGACGGAGGTGTACTCTGTCGATCATTTGCTTGGCATGGAGCCGCTCTTCGCCGATGTCTACGAAGCGGCGAAGAAAGAAGGCCTGCCAGCCGAAACGCTGATCTCGGAATACGCGCCCGGCCAATATGAGCTGACACTCAACTACCGCCACGATGTGCTTCAAGCAGCCGATGATCTGGTGCGGTTAAAGCGGATTGTGCGCGCACAAGCCAGGCGTCACTGCGTCACGGCTTGTTTCATGGCCAAGCCCATTGCCGATTATGCAGGGTCCGGCATGCACTTCCACGTTTCGCTGCGCGACAAATCAGGTGTGAACATTTTCACTGAAGAGGTTGAAGGCAAGTGGAAGCCTGAAGTTCTCCATGCCATGGGCGGCATGATCGAGACGATGGCAGAGAGCATGCTGGTGTTCGCCCCGCACGCCAATTCCTGGCGGCGCTTTACCTCGCAATCCTACGCGCCGGTATCGCCCACTTGGGGCGTCAACAACCGCTCCGTCGCGCTGCGCATTCCGGCCGGTTCCAAGAAGGCGCGGCGCATTGAACATCGCCCTTCAGGGGTTGACGCCAACCCCTATTTGGTCGCCGCGACAGTCTTGGCAGCGCTGCGCCACGGCTTGAAAAACAGGATTTATCCCGGCCCCGAGACCACCGGAAACGGCTACGAAAACAGCGCGAATGCTGATCGAATTCCGCGCGATTGGCGCTCGGCCATTGCTGCGGCCAAGGAGTCGGATTTCCTGAAGTCGGCTCTTGGACCAGACCTGCACCGCACGTTTGTGGCAATCAAGGAGTCGGAATATCTGCGCGTGGCAAGGACGATTGCAGATGTTGATTATCAGCTTTATCTGCACGAAGTGTGAGGCAAGTCAGTAGAACGTTTTCACGCGCGGGTGGGCCTTCGCCGGTTTCGGCCGATAAGCTCCGATTTGCGCAAAGCGGTGCTCGATCTGCTCGCACAGCGGCGACTTGTCGCTGGCGAGCGTAAGCAGCTTGCCGTCCTTTTCTTTGTCCTTGCCACTCCATGTTCGATCACCGGCCCGCCAGAAAAATCCGAAACCTGTCCGCTCATTGTGCAGGGCTCCTTCAAGCTTTTCCGGATCAAACGCAGTGTCAATTCCGAAATCGAGCCCGCAAACTGCTTTCAGCCTCGAACACATCCACGCAAGCGTCGCCTCGGCCAAACGCCGGTCATCCTCATATCCGCCGCCGATGTCGGAGTGAACTCCGGGAAACCAGACTTGTTCCAGCGTCCGCTTGGTTCCTGCGGGATCATCATCCCATAACACGGGTTTGAAAATCTTCCGGTTTTCGTCAATCGAAAGCGCTTGAAGACCGCATTTGACATTGCTGTTCAGTTGCTGGTCGTGAAATACGTGGCGGATGACCCCGGCGAGGTCTGTCAAAACCGGCACACCGAGCGCACCAACGGTATCATAAACACCCACCGCTTCAGGCCACTTGTCAACACAGGCATACTGGCTTCTGAAATGTTCACTGAGCTCTTTGCGTTTCACTGATTCCTTGATTTCGTAAGGGCTCAGTTTGTAGATTTCGACCGCGCTCAGCGCAATTTTATACCGCGCATCCTTTGCTGCGTTGCTATCTCCGCCCGGAAACTTGGTTGGCAATCCCAACAGGGCCAGAACACCACCCAGACAACGGACTGTATATGCACCCCGGCTAAAGCCGAACAGGCCAACTCGGGACTTCGCATCAGCCAGTTCCATCAGGCCGACGTAGCATTGGGCAATGTTGCGGGTTATGCCGAGGCCGGTTGCCTTGCTCAGCAAATTGGCGCCCCATGTCAGCCATTCAGGTTCACCTTCTTCCGGTGCACCGATACCTGGATCGTAAAATACCCCCATAGACGTTGCATTGGCTGCTTCATACATTTGGTAAATGTTGGAGTTGCGGTTTGGGCCATCTTCACGAACGCCACGCTGACCGGTTCCATCCGAGAAAATCAGCACCCATTTTTCCGCCATGACGTAGCTCCTATCCGCAGGATACCAGATCATTCTCCCATCCCGTGAACCGAGCGTGATTTTTTACCAAGTCCGTCTTGGCCCGTTGTCGATATGGTAAAACCCCGACGGATAGCGGTTGAGCCCTCCTACCCCTCCCTGCGCGGCAAGGTACTGCATCAACCCACGGCTTGAGCCGTGCACGCGGAAATCGACGGCGCGGCAGGAGAGGTGCATGGACTTGCCCTTGCCACCGGCTTTGCGGTTCTTGCCGGGCGAACGATAGGTGGAATTCACCGTCACCGGGCCATATTTTGTCGACACGCGGGCGATGACCGCGCGCAAGGCACCCGGAATGCATTTGGACGGCGCGCGATACTCGACATGCGCCTTGCCGCGTGGCAGGGCGGCGACAATCAGCGGATTCATCTGGTCATAAATGGAATCCGCCAGATGCGCATGCTCTTCGCCGAAATCATGGACGGCAAGGGTCTGGCGCGGGTTGTGGGCGATGCCGAACGGATTGGCGACAGCGGCTAAATGCAGCACCGGCGTTGCCGCCAGAGCGGCTGCGGCCAAAGAAAACACAAACGTGCGCCGGGCTGCCCGGCGGCCGAAATTGAAACGCATGCAACACTCCACACTTGGTAGCCTTGCAAAAAATGCAAGGCAAAAAATCCACACCAACCAAAAATGCTGCGGCGAGTGGGGTTCTAGAGCGAAATGTGGCGAAAAGTTGCAATCCTCGATCACTCACTGTAACGCGGCGTAACAGCAGGGTTGCAAAACGCGCAAATGGCATGCACAGGGCGTCTCGAAAACGATCCCTGCCCAATGTCTAATTTCGGAACCGGAAATCTCTTGCTATTGCAGCCCCGAAAGGGCGCAATGGAAAAATTGTGTCCGGCGGCGCGGGCGCTGCACAACGGATTTCGAGGAGGAGTATTTGATGTCTGACAAGGTCTACAAGGTTTTGCCATCGGCGAAGAAAAACGCACTGATCAACAATGACACCTACCTGAAATGGTACAAGGAATCGGTGAACAATCCGGACAAGTTCTGGGGCAAGCATGGCAAACGCATTGACTGGTTCAAGCCGTACACCAAGGTCAAGAATACCTCGTACACCGGCAAGGTCGGCATCAAATGGTATGAGGACGGCACGACGAACGTCTCATGGAACTGCATCGACCGGCACTTGAAGAAGCGCGGCAACCAGGTTGCCATCATCTGGGAAGGCGACAACCCATATGATGAAAAGAAGATCACCTACAAGGAATTGCACGAACATGTCTCCAAGCTCGCCAATGTCTTGAAGACGAATGGCGTCAAGAAGGGCGACCGCGTCACCATTTACATGCCGATGATACCAGAGGCGGCGTATGCGATGCTCGCCTGCACCCGCATCGGCGCGATCCACTCCATCGTGTTCGGCGGCTTTTCGCCAGATGCGCTTGCGGGCCGGATTGTTGATTGCGAGTCGAACTTTGTGATCACTGCAGACGAGGGCCTGCGCGGCGGCAAGACGGTGCCGCTCAAGGACAATACCGACAAGGCGATAGACATCGCCGCGCACAATGGCTTGATCGTCAAACATGTTCTGGTCGTGCGCCGCACCGGCGGCAAGGTCGCCTGGGGTCCGGGCCGCGATCTCTGGTACCACGATGAAATGGCGGCAGCGAAGGCCGAGTGCAAGCCGGAAGCCATGAAGGCGGAAGACCCGCTGTTCATTCTTTACACGTCAGGGTCGACCGGCAAACCAAAGGGCGTATTGCACACCACCGGTGGCTATCTGGTCTATGCATCGATGACGCATCAGTATGTGTTCGACTACCATGACGGCGATGTCTACTGGTGCACGGCCGATGTCGGCTGGGTTACCGGTCACTCGTATATTGTCTACGGCCCGCTCGCCAACGGCGCGACAACGCTGATGTTTGAAGGCGTGCCGAACTACCCGTCCACGTCACGCTTCTGGGAAGTGATCGACAAACACAAGGTCAATATTTTTTACACCGCCCCGACCGCCATCCGCTCGCTGATGTCGGGCGGCGACGGACCGGTGACCAAGACCTCGCGCAAGTCGCTCAAACTCTTGGGTTCGGTCGGCGAGCCGATCAATCCGGAGGCTTGGGAATGGTATTACCAAGTGGTCGGCGAGAAGAAGTCGCCCATCGTTGACACATGGTGGCAGACCGAGACCGGCGGTATTTTGATCACGCCGCTGCCGGGCGCGACAGACCTAAAACCGGGCTCGGCCACGCGGCCTTTCTTCGGCATCATTCCGGAACTGGTAGACAATGAAGGCAAAGTGCTCGAAGGCGCGACCGACGGGAACCTCTGCATCACAGACTCATGGCCCGGCCAGGCCCGCACCATCTATGGCGACCATGAGCGCTATATCCAGACCTATTTCTCCACCTACAAGGGGAAATATTTCACCGGCGACGGCTGCCGCCGCGATGCGGACGGCTATTACTGGATCACCGGACGCGTGGACGACGTGCTCAACGTCTCCGGGCACCGCATGGGCACGGCCGAGGTCGAATCGGCTTTGGTCAGCCACAATCTGGTCTCGGAAGCCGCCGTTGTCGGCTATCCGCACGACATCAAGGGTCAGGGCATCTACTGCTATGTGACGCTGATGGCCGGCGAAGACGGGTCAGACGAATTGCGCAAGGCGCTGGTCGGCCATGTGCGCAAGGAAATCGGCCCCTTTGCCGCGCCGGACAAGATCCAGTTTTCGCCCGGTCTGCCGAAAACCCGCTCCGGCAAAATCATGCGCCGCATCCTGCGCAAGATCGCCGAAGATGATTTCAGCGCGCTGGGTGATACGTCAACGCTGGCTGATCCGGCGGTGGTGGATGATCTGATTGCGAACAGGCAGAACAAGAAGGCTGGCTGAGACGTCATGAGCCTTCAAACAGTCCGCGCCTTTCTTGCAATCCACGCGCCGGACATCGAAATCCTGATCCACGATGGCGAAACCGCCACCGTGGATCAGGCCGCCACGGCGCATGGCGTGCCGCAGGCAGCAATTGCCAAGACGCTGTCGCTCACCGTTGGCGGCAAGCCTTTCCTGCTGGTGACCGGCGGCACGGCAAGGCTCAACAACCGGAAGGCCAAGGACGCATTCGGCGGCAAGGTTTCGATGCTCGGTCCGGATGAAGTACTGCACCTCACCGGCCACCCGGTTGGCGGCGTCTGTCCGTTTGGCCTCGCCACGCCATTGCTGGTCTATTGCGATGAAAGCCTGAAGGCGTTTGCGGAGGTTGTGCCTGCCGCAGGCAGCACTACGAGCGCGTTGCGCGTTGCGCCTGAGAGGATTGCGGTGCTGACGGATGCGAAATGGGTGGATGTCTGTTCCGTGCCAGCAGAATGACTGCGAGCAGGCGGCGACACACAACTTTGAATATCGGAGTAAAAGCATGAATGCCGTGAAAGCTGGTCTGTTCTATTTCCTGATCGTGTTCGCGATCGGCTTTGTCCTTGGGACAATCCGCACACTATGGCTTGCGCCAATGATTGGCCCTTTTCCCGCAACGCTTATCGAACTGCCGATCATCCTTACGGCTTCCTGGTATATTTCTGGCTGGCTGATCTACCGGCTGCGAATCGCGGCGAATGACAAAGACAGGCTCATGATGGGCGCCGTGGCCTTCGGCATTTTGATGATCGCCGAGCTGCTGCTTGGCCTTGCATTCGGTCGGTCTCTGGCAGATCAATGGTCAGCTTTGCAGCAGCCTGCCGGTCTTGCGGGATTTGCCGGGCAGGCTCTGTTTGGATTGATGCCTTGGATCCGGCTGAAGGTGGCAGAGACCAAGCTGACTAAGTGATCGCCGCGCATGGTAACTTTTAGGCTGCCCTCTTGCCAAAACCGGAAGAGGGGATCATCTTTACCCTTGTGTTCAACAGATGAAAGGAGGTGGTCCGATGTCGAGTGATTGCAAGGGCCTGAAACTGTCCGGTGTGGCGCGTATCCGTTGGGAGCAGCCTTTCATCTGATAACGGTCATGCAGTGAGCCAAAATGCTCACACAGGCGGACCGGCCCTTAGAAATCGCGAAGCCGCCAATCTGAACAAGATTGGCGGCTTTCGGTTTTTTTGGGGTTGAATTCGATCAGTTGACCAAAGTCACACGCTCGACGCGCTTGGCGATTTCCTTGAATGCGGCGGTGAGCTGTGCGCCGTTCTGGGCGTTGAAGAAGGTGACTTCGCCGCCGGACGGGGTGGAGGCACAGTCGGTCAGCATCTTGGTTGCCTCTTTCTGCTGGGTGGTATTGCCGATTTCCTTGAGGCGGAAGCCAATGGTAAACAGCTTGATCTTCTTTGCCTTGATGGCATTGCAATAGGTCATGGCAAGGCGTCCGGACAGCATCGAGATGCCGGGATAGGTTCCAACGGATGTGGAAGAGAGGCCTGAGGCTTCTGAATTGTAGAGCCCGTCCGTCATCAGGATCAGATACTTGTCTACATTTGGCGCGCCATAGACAACCGGTTCGGAGACGGATGGAAGGACGCCGCTCCAGTTTGGCGAGAGCATGTACCAGCCCCACTGCAGGCCAATCTGCCCGGCTGTGCCCCCGACGGCCTTGAGCGTGTCGATCGTCGCGTTGAGCTTCTTGGAGTCCTTGGTCAGCGGCTGCAAAGCAGTGGAAGGGCAGTAGAGTGTTGGAGAATAGGTGCCCTTGCTGTCGGTATAGTTGATCGTGTCAGCGCGGGTTGGCGCGGCGGTCACGGGGCCAGCGTCCGTGAACATGTGCGGGCCGCGGCGCTCGGTCGAGCACGCGTCTTTGGCAGGGCTTCCGGCAAGATCTTTCACATATGGCTTGAATGATCCGACATTGACGCCGAACGAATAAGGGATGATGGCGACACGCGTGTTGCCGCTGCCATTGTCGATAAATTCGGCAACAGCGGACTTCGCGGCGGATTTCAGTTCATCAATTTTCTTCACGCCGCCGTTTGTCTCATCCATCGAGCCGGTGACATCCAGCACCATCGACACCTCAACCGCGCGCTCTGCATAGGCCACTGCGGACTTGACCGAAATGGCTTGCGTTGGCGACATCCTGAATACCGGGAAATAGATCTTGTGGGTTGTGGTCGCGGTGGCGGAGATGGCGTTGGTGGCTGTGTTGAGTTTGAAGCTGGAGAGCGTCGTGGCTGCCGGATTGACACGGGCAGCATTCAGGTTGGCAGCCAGGAACTGCTCAACCTTGGCTTTCGCATCAATCTCGGAGACCTTGCCACGTGAAATCTCCCGCGCCGTGGACAAAAGCGCCGAATCCAGAGCAGATCGCAAATTGGTCTTGACGTTGAGGGACTGCGAGAAATCGACCGCAAGACCTGCGCCCATCATCACAACGGATGCTGTCAGCGCGAACGTCATCGCGAAATTGCCGCTGCGGTCGCTGGCGAAGCAGGTTACGGTTTTCTTGAGGGACTTGAGGCTGATCATCGCTTTGTCTCCGGATGGAACGGCGGGGGCCGTCGTTGGGAAACACAGTGCGAAAAGCCTGCCAGTCAGGCGGGAATTTGGCCTGGCTCTGGCAAATTATTGAAATGATTGATGTTCAGGACTTTTTAACCTTAACTGCCGGTAAAGATTTCCGGGCATTTTTGGAAATGTTTACGGTCTGTTGACCATGTAAGGGCGGGTGCAAAGGCGAGAGATTGGCGCTGTGTCATTTTGGAACAACGTGGATTGGTGCAATCGATCACAAGGTGACTAAAAATCGCACGCAATGCCGCGCACTTCCCAGTCGCCATAGCGGACCGGGTCCTCACCGCCGCGACCGCCGAGTTCGCGCGGCTTTGCGTCCGCCTTGGCGGTCGCGCGCCGCGCTTCGGCCTCGGCGAGCGCCTGCTTGGCGGTTTCGCTCAACTGTTTTGGCTGGGCATCAGCGATTTCAGCGTCCGTCATGGAGATATTCCTGCCATCCGATTGAAAGGCCACAATTGCTGTCCCATGATATAGGGCGATTTGAATTCATTTGCGAAGAGAGGTTTTGACCGATGAATGCTGTGCGCACTGCCATGCTGCTGGCGATGATGACGGCGCTCTTTATGCTCGTCGGCTATGCCGTTGGCGGACGGGGTGGCATGATGATCGCCTTTGTGGTTGCAGCGGCGACCAATGCGTTTTCCTGGTGGAACTCCGACAAGATGGTGCTGCGCATGCACAAGGCCGTCGAGGTCGATGAGGCCAACGCGCCGGAATACTATCAGATCGTCCGCGCGCTGTCGGAGCGGGCCGGTTTGCCGATGCCCCGAGCATACATCATTGACAATCCGCAGCCGAACGCCTTTGCCACCGGTCGTAACCCTGAAAATTCTGCTGTTGCCGTGACAACAGGTCTGCTGAACCGGCTGACGCCGGAAGAGGCGGCTGGCGTGATTGCGCATGAACTGGCGCATATCAGAAACCGCGACACGCTGACCATGACCATCACCGCGACGCTTGCCGGCGCGATTTCCATGCTGGGCAATTTCGCCTTCTTCTTCGGCGGCTCCAGCCGCGACCGGCCGCTCGGCGGATTTGGCACGCTGATCGCAATCATTGTTGCACCGCTGGCGGCGATGATCGTGCAGATGGCCGTCAGCCGCACACGCGAATATTCCGCTGATAGGCTGGGTGCTGAGATTGTCGGCAACCCGCTGTGGCTGGCGTCGGCGCTGAAGAAGATCGCCGCGGCCTCCAAGGGCATCGTCAACGAAAGCGCCGAGCGTTTCCCCGCATCCGCCCACATGTTCATCATCAATCCCTTGTCTGGCTTGCGGTTGGATGGTTTGTTTTCGACCCATCCGGCGGTTGAGAACCGCATCGCCGAACTGGAGGCACTGGCTGCGGAGATGAGTGGGGGGTCAACGACGCCTGAACATGTAGATGAACCCACGGCACCGCAGGAAATCCTTGCTCCCGAACCGCCGCAGTCCAGCGGGCCATGGGGCCGCAACGCCGCGCCGAAAAAGGGCCGATGGTCTTGAACGCTGGCAAACGCGGCAGACAGGTAAGTGCGCAGCAGAATTCAGGCACTATTGACAAGCCGGGCCTTGCGGCCCGTCTTTGCGCGCAGCGGCTGCTCGGCGCGGTGATCGAGACATCGACATCACTTGACGGTCTGACCGACGATGACCACGGCCACCCGCAATACCGGGCACTCGAAATGCGCGACCGCTCGCTGGTGCGGGCGATACTGTCGTCGGCGCTGCGCCACAGGGGGACCGTGAACGCAATTGTTGCACGCCTTCTCGATAAGCCGCTGCCGGAAAACGCCAAAAGCCTGAACCATCTGCTGCATGTCGCAGCAGCACAAATCCTGTTTCTGGACGTGCCGGACCACAGCGCGGTGGATCTGGCAGTGGAGGCGGCACGCGTCGATCCGCGGAACGGGCGATTCGCTTCGCTGGTCAACGCGCTGTTGCGGCGCATGGCGCGCGAGAAGGACGAGGTGCTGCCAAGACTGCTGGCCGACACTCGCGATGCGCCGGACTGGTTCTGGAACGCCTTGCGCGAGCACTATGGTGAGCGGAAAGCCGGTCAAATCCTTGCCATGCACCGCATTGAGGCGCCCGTGGATTTCACTGTGAAGTCCGATCCTGAGCGTTGGGCGACAACGCTTGGCGGCATGGTGGTGCCCGGCGGCACGGTGCGCGTCGAAAAGCTTGAAGTCGCCGTGCCCGCCCTGCCCGGATTTGCCGAGGGTGACTGGTGGGTTCAGGACGCCGCAGCGAGCATTCCAGCCAGGCTTTTGGGCAGTATCAAGGGCAAGACCGCGCTCGATCTTTGCGCAGCGCCCGGCGGCAAGACCGCCCAGATGGTGCAGGCTGGCGCGGACGTAACGGCGGTTGACCTGTCAGCCTCGCGCCTGAAACGCCTGACCGGCAATCTGGCGCGGCTTGGCCTGAGCGCCAAGACTTGGCAAGGCAACGCATTCGACTACAAGCCTGAAACGCTGTTTGACGCGGTGCTGCTCGATGCGCCCTGCTCGTCCACCGGCACCATCCGCCGCCATCCAGATGTCGCATGGACCAAGTCCCCGCAGGATGTCGAAAAGCTTGCCACGCTGCAATTCGACATGTTGGCAAAGGCAGTTGAGTTTGTGAAGCCGGGCGGCGTTCTGGTCTTTTCAAACTGTTCGCTGCTTGCCGAAGAGGGAGAAATGCTGGCCGCGCGCGTCACCGCCGAAATCCGCACGCTTGTCCCATTTCCTGTAACCAGAACAGAGTTGCCCGGTTTGGAAACACTGGTGACCAGCGAAGGCTGGCTGCGCTCGACGCCCGCCGACATGGCACTCGACCGGCTGGAAATTTCAGGGATGGACGGCTTTTTCGCCGCCAGATTTACCGTGCGCTAAAATCCTGTATCCAGTCTCATTGCCGCTTGCGCTGGCCTTGTTCGCTTCTATCATAAATACAGGGATATTTGGAGGGAGCAGGTTTGGCTGGGACACTGGCGGATAAGCCGCGCATAATGCGCATGGCCACAGCCGGTCTGTGGCGGCGGATCGTCAAGCGCCTGCGCTCAGGCCCGATTGCCCGTTGGCGTTTCTCCGGTTTTGCGCCGGATCGCATCCTGATCTCCCCGCCGGACCTGCGCATGGCTGACGCGCACGTGGCGCAGGAGTTCTATTCCGGTCGCATCGCATTGGCGGGAAAGACCGTGGACACGGGCGGTCTGTCGCCGTTCCAGATCATCCCGCCGACCGAAGAGTGGGCAGCCGCCCTGCATAATTTCCGCTGGCTGCGCCATATGCGCGAGGCGGGCACGGACCTTGCCAGCGCCCATGCGCGCGCCATCACAGCCGACTGGATTCGCTTTCACGGCAAGACTATCGACGGCGTGCCCTGGGAGCCGCACAACACAGCCAAACGCGTCATTGCATGGCTTCAGCATTCGGGAACCCTGCTGCGCGACTGCGACATTGAATTTTACCAAACCTTTCTGAAATCGCTGTCGTTCCAGCTGCGCTACCTGCGCACGGTGACGCCCGGCCTCGACAATGCCGAAGCCCGGTTGCGCGGACGCATCGCGCTGGTTTTTGCCGCGCTTTCGCTGCCGGTGTCTGCGACCCGGCTGCAGTCAGCCACGCGCAATCTGGAGAAAGAGCTGAAAGCCCAAGTGCTTGCCGACGGCATTCACATTTCGCGCAATCCAGAGACAATCCTTGAACTTTTGACCGACCTGCTGCCATTGCGCCAGACTTATGGCAACCAGTCAGAAAATCCGCCTATGGCGCTGATTGCAGCGATTGACCGGATGCTCCCCGCACTCCGCTTCTTCCGCCATCGCGACGGCTCGTTGGCGCGGTTCAACGGCGCTGGCTTTGCCATGCAGGAGCGCATCGCAGCCGTGCTGCGCTACGATGAGAACGCCGGGAGCCCGCTTTCGTCCGCTCCGCACGGCGGCTATCAGCGCCTGTCTGCAGGATCGGTGACACTGATTGCCGACACCGGAATGGCACCGCCTGTTGGCGCATCCTCCGAGGCGCATGCCGGGTGCCTGTCCTTCGAGTTCTCTTCCGGGCGCCATTCCTACGTGGTCAACGCAGGGACGGACAGGTTCGGCCCGTCTGACTTCCGGCCCCTTGCCCGCACAACCGCCGCCCATTCAACGGCCACGATAAATGACCAGTCATCCTGCCGTTTCGCAACGTCAGGTACACTGGAGCGTCTTGTCGGCACACCCATTCTGGCTGGCCCTCGCAAGGTCTTGGTGACGCGCGAAGACACGCCTGACAGCCAGTCTTTCAACGCCAGCCACGATGGCTTTGTCGCGACAGCCGGTCTTGTACATGAACGGCGGATCACCCTTTCGCATGGCGGCTCAATGATTGCGGGCGAAGACCGGTTTGTCACGCCACGTGGCGGCGCGCCAAAGGCGGCAACCAACACCAAAGTTGCCATTCGCTTTCATCTCCATCCTAAAATTCACCTTGCCCATGATCACAGCGGTCAATTGATGCTGACTGCCAACCGCGATGATTTCTGGGTGTTCACCTGTCAGGAAATCGCTCCATCCGAGCAAGGCTCACTGTTCTTTGCTGGGATCACCGGGCCGCACAAAACCAGCATGCTCGTCTTGGAGTTCGACGCCAATCAAGTGCAGGAGGTGCACTGGCAGTTCACCCGCACGGCGCTTGGCGTCTGGTCAAAATGATGCTGTTATTGTGCACTGCATCAAACTTGACTGGCGTTAAGCGCGCGCCAGTGCTAATCCGCCGCCAAATTTGGACACCCTTTACCTGCGGTGCCACAATTGGCAAGGAATTGACATGGCCGTCGCCACCAAACGCATTCCTGCACCTGACCTGCATTCCGTCCGCCGGGCGCTGATATCCGTCTCCGACAAGACCGGCTTGATCGAATTTGCCAAATCACTCGTGGCGCAAGGCGTCGAACTGGTTTCGACCGGCGGCACCGCCAAGACACTGAGCGCGGCCGGACTTTCGGTGCGCGATGTATCGGAGCTGACCAATTTTCCTGAAATCATGGACGGTCGCGTCAAGACGCTGCATCCGTCGGTGCATGGCGGGTTGATGGCCATCCGCGATGATGGCGACCATATCGCGGCGATGATCGAGCATGAGATTCCGGAAATCGACATGGCCGTGATAACGCTCTACCCGTTCGAGGAAGTGCGCGCGCGCGGTGGCGATTATGCGGAAACGGTCGAGAACATCGACGTCGGCGGCCCGGCAATGATCCGCGCCGCCGCCAAAAACCATGCTTACGTCGCCGTAGTGACTGATCCTGCGGACTATCCGCGTGTGACGGCGGCGCTTGTTAAGAACAAGGCGAAGTTGCCGCTTCGTCTGCGTCAGGAATTGGCCGCAAAGGCCTACGCCCGCACCGCCGCCTATGACGCGATGATTTCCAACTGGTTTGCATCAGAACTGGAAATAGCAACACCCACGCACCGCGCCATTGGCGGACGGCTGGCTGAGGCGATGCGTTACGGCGAGAACCCGCACCAGTCGGCGGGCTTTTACAAGACCGGCGAGCAGCGCCCCGGCGTTGCCACCGCGACGCAACTTCAAGGCAAACAGCTGTCCTACAACAACATCAACGACACCGACGCGGCATTTGAACTGGTCGGTGAATTCGACCCGAAACGAACAGCGGCGGTGGCGATCATCAAACATGCCAACCCATGCGGGGTGGCGGAAGGCTCTTCGCTGAAATGGGCTTACCTCAAGGCGCTGGCCTGCGACCCGACATCGGCATTCGGCGGCATCGTTGCGCTCAACCGGACACTGGATGCGGACGCCGCAGCGGAAATCGTCAAGGTTTTCACCGAAGTGATCATCGCGCCGAGCGCAACGGACGAAGCCATCGACATCATCGCCGCCAAGAAAAACCTGCGCCTGCTGGTTACCGGCGGCCTG
>JANPEK010000331.1:0-6351 GCA_031422915.1 Phyllobacteriaceae bacterium
GGCGGGTAGATGGTATGGTCCCGATTTTTGTATTTAGCCCCTCCCCCCCGCGGATTGCGGGGATATGGTGACACGAATTTACGGTTGTGGGGCAGCGCCAAGGGTGGAAAGTTTGCCCCCGTCCCCTGACAAACGCGCTTGTTGAAGCCACTTGGCGATGTTCCCCTTCACGAAAAAGACTCGCATTATCCCCCTCCTGTTGGCAAATTGCCGCCAACAGGAGTTTCCAGCATGACACAATCCGCGCCGTTCAAACGGTTGAAATCATGGGCGGACGTGGCCCCACAACTCGTAGACGTCGCCATGGGCCGCAAGCCCGCAGACCTTGTGGTGCGCAACGGGCGCTGGGTGAATGTGCATTCCGGCGAGATAATTCCGGGCACGGATCTCGCTATTGCCGAAGGCCGCTTTGCCTGGTGCGGACCGGACGCCAGCCATTGCATCGGGCCGGACACCGTCGTTATTGATGCTGAGGACCGCTATCTGGTGCCGGGCCTCTGCGATGGCCACATGCATGTCGAAAGCGGGATGGTGACGGTCACCGAATTCTGCCGCGCTGTCATTCCGCATGGCACGACATCCATGTTCATTGACCCGCACGAAATTGCCAATGTGCTCGGGCTGGACGGCGTCCGGCTGATGCATGATGAGGCGATGGCGATGCCGACCAACGTGTTTGTGCAATTGCCCTCCTGCGTGCCGTCATTCCCCGGGCTTGAGCATGCCGGCGCGGCGTTCAAGGCGGAGGATTTTGCGCAAGCCATTCAATGGCCAAACATCATTGGCTTGGGCGAAGTGATGAATTTTCCCGGCGTTGTCGCCAATGATCCGATCATGGTCGCAGCCATCTCCGTCACCGTGAAGGCTGGTAAAACCGTTGGCGGACATTACGCCTCGCCAGACCTTGGCCGACCGTTCCATGCCTATGCAGCGGCTGGCCCTGAGGACGACCATGAAGGCACCCGTGCCGAAGATGCCATTGCGCGGGTGCGCCAAGGCATGAAGGCAATGCTCCGCCTCGGCAGCGCATGGTATGACGTCGCTGCCCAAATCAAGGCGGTGACCGAAAGCGGGCTCGACCCGCGCCATTTCATCCTCTGCACTGACGACAGCCACTCCGGCACATTGATAGAAGACGGTCATATGGACCGCGTCGTCCGCCATGCCATTCAGCAAGGCCTAAAGCCCGTCACTGCGATCCAGATGGCAACGCTCAACACCGCCGAACATTTCAAGCTGGAACGCGACCTCGGTTCTATTGCGCCGGGGCGGCGTGCGGACTTTCTAATTGTGTCTGATCTTGCTGAAATGGCGATTGATGAGGTCTACGTGCGCGGCATTCATCTGGCATCCAAGGGCAAACTGGTCCGCGACATCGCGCCCTATGACTATCCGGCAAACGCCAAGAACACAGTCAACATGAAGCGCGACCTTGGCGCGCAGGACTTTGATATCATTGCGCCATCCGGTGCCAACAGCGTGCGCGTCCGTGTGATAGGCGTGGTCGAAAATCAGGCGCCGACAAAGGCGCTTGAGGCCGAATTGCCCATACTCGACGGATTGGTCGGAATGGATGGTGCCAACGATGTCTGCCAGATCGCGCTCGTCGAGCGCCACCGCGCCACCGGCCACGTTACCAACGCTTTCGTTTCGGGCTTCGGCTACAAGCTCCCCTGCGCGATGGCCTCGACAGTCGCCCATGACAGCCATCACATGATCGTTGTCGGCACCAACAAATCTGACATGGCACAGGCAGCAAACCGATTGCGCGAGATCGGCGGCGGGGTGGTGTTGATTTCACAAGGCAAAGAGCTTGCGCTGGTCGAAATGCCGATTGCGGGGCTGATGTCGCAAGAGCGCGCCGAAATCGTCGCCGCCAAGGCCGCCAAGCTGACCGACGCGATGCGCACCGTCGGCTGCGACCTCAACAACGCCTACATGCAACACTCGCTGCTGGCGCTGGTGGTTATCCCGGAGTTGCGGATTTCGGACATCGGGCTCGTGGACGTGCGGACGTTTGAGAAGGTGGAGTTGTTTGTGTGAGGGGGCCGACACCAAATTGTTCTTGAAGACGCACCTGAGACGAGAGCAATATTCATGGAGTTCCCGATCGTGGAATCGGCGCGCTAAGCATTGAGGCAGCAAGTAATCGGAATTCCTTGATGGTCGAGGAGGACGAACTTCCAAATTCGCAAATTGAACGAGCAGCAATGCTTGAGAATCTTATGACTGCTCGCGCCACGGGTAACATAACCGCTAGCAATCCTGTCTACGAACACTTGAGGCGCGAGTTCATGCAAGACTCGGCTACAAAGCCGCTCCTTCCAAACTTTGTTCGAACATGCCGCACGCTCGATGTCTTTTGGCCGTTTTTGAGAGAACAGGCCGGAACATATGCGGATCGACGTCTAATTATCAGTCAGGCCTTCACGCCATTGATTGAGTTTCTCGAAGGCAAGAATAAAGCGCCGGGAGATACTGCCGTTTCCGAGGTGTTGGAAGCATTTGACTCCGAAGGAGTTCATACGGTTTGGAGTAAAGCGCTAGATCGACGGAACGCTGACCCAGAGGGTGCTATCACTGTGGCCCGCACGCTCCTAGAGACTGTTTGCAAGCGCATTTTAGACGACATGTCCGTGGGTTACACGAATAAAGAAGATCTACCAAAGCTCTACTCAATGGCAGCGAAGACACTCAACCTTGCACCGGATCAACACACAGAGGAACCAATTAAGGCGATACTTGGTGGAGCCATGAACTTGGTCAATGGCATTGGGACACTGAGAAATCGCCTCAGTGATTCACATGGTCGAGGAGGAAAGCCGGTTAAGCCATCGGCTCGGCATGCCAGCCTCGCGGTAAACATGGCTGGCGCCATGGCAACTTTTTTGATCGAAACCTATCTCGAGAAGCAGGCAGGGAAGACTTGAGTCACGCGAACAGTTACTACAAAATCACCAAACTCTCCGGCCCGCACCCCTTCACCGCCGCAGAGCGAACCTTGCGGTCAAACGTAACCAGCCGCCCGCCATTGGTCACCGCAGTCGCCAGCAGCGAAATATCCGTTACTTGGCCGTGATTTCCCAAATGCGCGATGTCGAAAACCGCGCTGTCGGTCAGTGAAACTGCGTTTGGCCAAAACTGGTGGTTTGCCGATTTTTTGGCGAGTGTCAGCAATTGCACTGCAGACGCAGGAGATTGCGGCAGCGGATACCGTGGATTGCTCAGTATCCGAACAAAGCCGTTTTCCGTGATCGGACATGTCGCCCAGCCATGCTCCCCGTTTTGCAGGAGCCATACGTGCGCGGTCTCATGGTGGACGTGGTCTGGTTGAAACAAAGCGATTAGCGCGTTGACATCAAGAAGCGCCCGCATTCGTCAAAACTCATCGTCCAGTAGCGATTGGATCAACTCAAGACTGACCGCTTGGCCGGTCGCAGGCAATTGCGGGAACCCGTTGCGCATTCCTGCCTGATTTGTGTTCGCCGGAGATAGAAGCGACTTTCGGGCAAGATCAGAAATGACCTCGCCGAGCGTCTGCTTCCCTCGAGCAGCCAAGTCTTTGGCGGCGAGCAATACATCTGGTGCAATGTCGATAGTGGTGCGCATGCATCACCTGATACTACATCAGATGCAAAAAATCAATTGCTCAGCTTTACTTTCACCAGCTCCCCGTATTCACCATCGAAATCCAAGGCTCCACCGGCGCCAGAGGCTCACCCTCCTGCAATATCTCAATCGAAATCCCATCCGGTGAGCGCACGAACGCCATGTTGCCGTCGCGCGGCGGGCGGTTGATCAGAACGCCTGCATTCATGAGCTTCATGCAGGTGTCGTGGATGTTATCGACCTTGTAAGCGAGATGGCCGAAGCTGCGACCGCCTGTGTAGGCTTCGACATTGCCGTTTTCGTCCGGCCAATTGTAAGTCAGTTCCAGTTCCGGTGCGCGCTCGGCGGCGGATTGCGTCCTGTTTTTGGGAGCTGCCAGAAAAATCAGTGTGAAACGGGCTTTTTCGCTTTCATGGCGGCGTACCTCCTCCAAACCGAGCTTGTTGCAGTAAAAATCCAGTGATTCAGCGATGTCTTTGACCCGGACCATTGTGTGCAGGTAGCGCATGGGGAGTGTTCCTCTTTGATTTTCAGTGTTTCAGAACGGGAATAACCGGCTTCAGATTCAACTTCCGCGAAAAGATTGCGGAAAAGCATGGGGCAAGCAGAATGGCATCTTGCCTGATGCATATGGGTCAATGATAACTTAACGGCAAGAATCAGTAACGTGTAACGGAAGGTAGCGCGGGATGGGGGAATTCACGTCATCCTTTGCCGATGAAAACGATGGTTTTCAGGCGGGGCAGAACAGTGCCGCGACAGATGATCTGCGCTCGGGCGCGGGCGTAGTGGAAATTTCCGGCGCAATCAAATGGTTCGATGTGTCCAAGGGCTATGGATTCATTGTTCCGGATCAAAAGGGCCAGACCGACGTCTTGTTGCACGTGACGTGCCTTCGCCGTGACGGCTTCCAGGTGGCGCTTGAAGGCGCTCGCATTCATTGCCTCACCCGTCCGGGCGAGCGCGGGCTGCAGGCGTTTCATGTGATTTCGATGGACAATTCCACCGCAGTCCATCCGTCGTCCACACCGCAGCGCACCCACGTCACTGTGACGCCGACCAGTGGGCTGGAGCGGGCGCTGGTAAAGTGGTTCAACCGGACCAAGGGCTTCGGCTTCGTCACGCGCGGTGAAGGCACCGAAGACATTTTCGTCCACATGGAAACGCTGCGTCGTTATGGCTTGACCGAGTTGCGTCCGGGCCAAGTGGTGCTGGTGCGGTTTGGTCCGGGCGACAAAGGTCTGATGGCATCGGAAATCCATCCGGACATTGGCGCGCCGATCGCTGCTCCCAACTAAGATGGTGACACGCACGGCAATTGCATGGCTGCGGACGCTTCTTCTGGTGTCGTTGTTTGGCGCCTTGGCGGGTCTGCAAGGATGCACTGCCGACGAGACGGCAATGGTGCTGCCAACAGATGGTTCGCCATTGGTCATTTCCAGCGCCAAAGGCGACGTGAAACTGTCCATTGAGATTGCTGACGATGACAGTGAGCAACAGCGCGGCTTGATGCATCGGGAACGCTTGGCCGACGGGCACGGCATGTTGTTTGTGATGGCAGCCACCCGCGAGGCGAATTTCTGGATGAAGAACACGCCGTCGGCGCTTGATTTGATTTTTGTGGCCGAGGATGGTCGGATTGTCACAATCAAGCCCGGTGAGCCGCTGTCGAAAGCGATCATATCGAGCGATGCTGACGTGCGTTTTGTGCTGGAAATTGCGGCAGGTGAAGCCCAACGTCTCGGTCTTGCTCCCGGCGATGCATTGCAACATCCGGTCATTGCTGCCGTTTCAGACAAGAAGCCTGCCGGAAACTGAACGATGCAGCATTTTGGCCATGACGGGTTTGATCTGGCGTACATGGATTGCGGGACGGGCGATCCGGTGCTGCTTATCCATGGCTTTGCGTCCAATGCGCGCGTCAACTGGGAGGCTCCCGGCTGGATCTCCACATTGAACGAGGCTGGATACCGCACCATCGCAATCGACAATCGCGGCCATGGTCACTCAGCAAAGAGCCACGATCCCAAGGATTATCATCCGACTGCCATGGCTGGCGATGCGCTGGCCTTGCTTGATCATCTCGGGCTAGAGCGCGCCCACGTCATGGGATACTCGATGGGCGCGCGGATCAGCGCGTTTGCCGCACTTCAAGCGCAATACCGTGTGCGCTCGCTGGTGTTCGGCGGCTTGGGTGACGGCATGGTCAAGGGGGTCGGCGACTGGGACCCGATTGCCGATGCGCTGCTAGCGCCCGATCCTGCCGCCATCACCCATGTGCGCGGCGCAGCGTTCCGCAAGTTTGCCGATCAAACCAAGAGCGACCGCTTGGCGCTTGCCGCCTGCATCCAGACCTCGCGTGATCTGGTAACCCCGCAGGATTTGCGCTTGCTCACCATGCCGGTGCTTGTTGCTGCGGGAAGCCTTGACGACATTTCCGGCGACGTGTTCGCACTCGCAGCACTGATGCCGGATGCCGGCGGTTTCGTGATTGAGGGCCGCGACCATATGATGGCCGTCGGCGACCGCAGCTTCAAGAAGGCAGTTCTGGCCTTCCTCGCGCGGGTGCGGTCGTGACGACCAAGGCCGGTGTGCTGCACGATGTGTTCGGCTTTGACAGCTTTCGCGCCGGGCAGGAAGACATCGTCGACAATCTTCTGAACGGCCAGCACGTCTTGGCAGTCATGCCGACAGGGTCCGGGAAATCCCTTTGTTATCAGGTGCCTGCGCTGGTTAAAGGAG
>JANPEK010000332.1:0-6160 GCA_031422915.1 Phyllobacteriaceae bacterium
CCCCCGGCGGGGCGCGCTAAACCCACCCGCCGCGCCTTAACCCCCCCCCCTTGGGGCCGAGGCGGCGGCCCCCCCCACGGAGAGGGGACTGCTGCCAGCGCCGACGGATAGGGGACTGCTGCCGCGATCGACACTATGCAGCATCGCAAACATCACCGCAACGATCTTGCGGAGTGCGTCACTGTTACGGGATATTGCGAGCGGCCAGTCCAAGGTTTCACTGTCTCCGTTATCGAACGAAACATGAACATGGACATGGAAAACTTTATTTGTCAATTGCAATTTTGCACTTCATGTCTTTTTGACTCTCACCGAAGCCTTTGCGCGAGGCGCCCCCCTCTGTCCTGTCGGACATCTCCCCCACAAGTGGGGAGATCGGACTGCACTGATGGTGTTGATCAATTTCAACTTTCTGCGTTGCGCGAACAGAAAGACGTGGCAAAAAGGGCGGTGTTTGGTCATTTCGATTGCTTGACGCGTTGCGGCACCGGTCGTCTTCTGAAGCAAACATTCTCCATTCCTGCGTTTGCCCTGTGGTGATCAGCACCGCTATGGTAAATTTAGGGTGGCGAATATGTGATCGATTTTATACTTAATTTCCATAATATATCCTCGATTTCAATTCAATATTGCTTTTAATACCAGCACTATACTTTGCGTGATGTCAAAACATCTCTGGCATTGATGGTTCCATACAGGGAACGGGTCAATGACACAGAAAATAAGATCAGGATTGTTGGCGATACTCGCACTGCCGATGCTGACGACATCATCCAATGCGGCAAGCTCGATGCCATCTGGACTGCGCACCAGCCAGCCTATCGGCCACTACCAGTTTTGTCAGGACAATCCATCATCTTGCCGCGCCAAGACAGGCAAGCCTGCAGCAGTGCAGCTGACGCGCGCGCTTTGGGCGGCGATGCAGGATGTGAACAATTCAATCAACACGATGATTGAGCCGGTGACTGACATGGACCTTTGGGGCGTGGAGGAGAGATGGTCATTTCCTGTCAACCGCGGCGACTGCGAGGACTACGTGCTTCTCAAGCAAAAGCAGCTTCAGGAGCGCGGCGTCCCGGCGTCCGATCTGTTGATCACCGTGGTGCGCCAGAAGAACGGTGCCGGACACGCGGTGCTGACTGTGCGCACGGATCGCGGCGACTTCGTGCTGGACAATCTGGAGCCAAAAATTCTGGCGTGGAATGAAACAGAGTACAAATTCCTCAAGCGCCAATCAGAGAAGAACGCGACGCAATGGGTTTCTGTCGATGACAACCGTCAGGTCATCGTCGGCAGCGTCGGACAGTAACAGTTTCAGGAGATACCCGGTCGAGTCCCCACCCTCCCCGTCCCCAACGACCGGTGTACAGGAGCCGGCGCTTTCCCCAGGCGCCGGCTCCGCGTTTTCAATGCTTGATGAAATCAGACTTCCGTCAGCCCGGCCTTGAAACGTCTGCCGTTCGCCACATAGTGAACTGCTGATGCTCTCAACTTGGCTATCGACGCCTCGTCCAGTGTCCGTATCGCACTTGCGGGCGAGCCGACAATCAGCGAGCCGTCCGGGAATTCTTTGCCTTCGGTGACCAGCGCACCTGCGCCGACCAGACAATTACTGCCAATTCTGGCGCCATTCAGAACAATTGCCCCCATGCCAATCAGGCTGTTGTCGCCGATGGTGCAGCCGTGGAGGATGGCGCGATGGCCGACGGTGCAGTCTTTGCCGATTGTCAGCGGAAAGCCCGGATCGGTGTGCAGCATGGAATGTTCCTGGATGTTTGTGCCAGCGCCGACCGATATCGGCTCATTGTCGCCGCGAATGACTGCGCACGGCCAGATGTTGACATCGCGGCCCAGTGAAACCTGTCCGATGACCATAGCGCCGGGCGCAACATAAACGCTGCTTTCGTCTTCATACTGCGGCGTCACACCGTCAATTGCATAGATGGTCATCGCGTTGCCCTCACATGTTCACAAGATCGGATGCTGGGCGATTTGCCAGAGCATTTCAAGCAGCAGAATGCCGCTTGCCAGGCACCAGAGGCTGGCGAACAGGATTGAAGCCGACCACGCGATCAGGCCGACGCGCCCCTCGTCTTTGGCAAATGACGCTTCGGCGACCAGAAGATAGGGACCGGCGAGCAGAACGCGCAGCAGCGACCAGCCGATCCGGTCGCTGTCGACAAACGGCCGGTCAAGCCGGGCGCGGCTTTTCGCGCGGGCCTCAGCCAGATTTCCCGCTGTCGCGGCAAGGGAAATCCCGGCCACAAAGGCCGCAACAAGCAGTTCAGCTCTCATCAATACACCAACCATTAACCATAAGCCGCGACAGTGCAGCATGGTTTTGGCTGCAATATTCATGCCGCCATACCTGTCTGACTTTGATACAAGGAGAGCCGGGAATGGCCGCTACAGCTGACGCATCTTTTGTTCAGGTCGAGTCGCGCTTTTTCCACCGTCTGTTCTGGGTGTTTGCAACACTGGCTGCACTATCGCTGATGATCAGTTTTGGCGGGCGGGAAATCGGCAAGCGTCTGTCGATGGGAGGTCACACAGATGACAGGACGCTGCATGAGGTCGTGATCGGCAACGATGTGCTGTCCGTCGGTGCGAACCAGATCCGCTATCCGGAGCAACGGCGCGGCGGAATTGCGGGCCGTCTTGACCTTTACGCGCTCTGGCCCGCGATGGATGGTTTTGACGAAGCAACGCGGGCGGCATTCAACAATGCCAACCCCGCCAAGCAACTGATTTTTCTATCGTTTGAGCCGCGCACGCTTAGCCGCGACATGTCCGGAAGGCTTGATCCGATTTACCGCAAGATGATCTCCGGCAATGGCGAGGCGCTTTCAAACGGGCTTGTCAGATACAGGCTGCCAGAATCAGCAGGCTTTATCGATGAATACCTGCTGGTTGGCGCGGCGAAACCGGGAAAGATGTTTGTTGCCCGATGCCTCGACGATGCAAAGGCCGGTGCCACTGTTGCCGGTTGCGACCGCGACATTCATGTCGGCGAAGACCTTGTCATGATGACACGCTTCCCGTCATCGCTGTTGGCAGACTGGAAATTGCTGGATCAAAAATTGGACGCGTATGCCGCTAGCGTCGTCAGGACAACGGCGGCGTCTGGTGAGCAAAATTGACCTTCACAGGTCCATGTCGAGGATGGCCATCGAGAAATTGTAGGACAGATCGCCGTCCTCATCATCGCGGTAGATGAGCCCGAGAAATTCCTCGCCAAGAAACAGTTCCGCCGAGTCGTCTTTGCGCGGACGCGCCTTGACTTGCAGCGCCTGGTTCAGGAAGACGCGTTTGAAGTAAGCGTCGAGTTTTTTCAGTTCTTCAGGCTTCAAGGCAATTCTCCGCAAGGCGCATTGATTTAACCGGCTTGTGCCATGCGTTCAATAGCACCGCAAGCTGGACATACGTGTGTTCCAAGAAAACTGGATGTCCCGGAGACGTCAGCCGTCGTCATCCATATCGAACGCGCTGACGGCAATCAGCTGGTTCATCGCCCTGCCGGGCTCTGCGCAGCCCGCCTCGCCGATGATGCGAGCAGGAACACCCGCGACAGTGACACCTGTCGGCACCGGCTTCAACACCACGGAACCAGCCGCCACTTTCGAGCATCGCCCGACCTCAATGTTGCCAAGGATCTCCGCACCTGCGCCGATCAGCACACCTTGGCGAATCTTCGGGTGACGGTCGCCCGTTTCCTTGCCGGTACCGCCGAGCGTCACGCCTTGCAGAATCGACACGTCGTCTTCGATCACCGCTGTCATGCCAATGACGATGCCGGTGGCGTGGTCAAAGAAGATGCCCTGCCCCATCTTCACGGCAGGATGGATATCGACCTGGAAAATCGCCGACATGCGGCTTTGCAGATAAAGCGCAAAGTCGCGGCGGCCGGTTTCCCAGAGGAAATGCGCCAGACGATGCGTCTGGATGGCGTGAAAGCCTTTGAAATAGAGCAGCGGGTCGAGAAAGCGCTCGCAGGCCGGATCGCGGTCATAGACGGCTTGCATGTCAACGCGCAGGATTTTTGACCATTCCGGATGGTCCTGCGCCATGTCCTGAAACGTCTGGCGGACGAGTGACGCGGGGACATCAGGATGATCAAGACGCTCGGAAATGCGGTGGATTACGGCAGACTCGAGCGAATTGTGATTGAGAACGGTCGAATAGAGAAAGCCGGCCAGCACCGGATCGTTCGCGGCAGCCGTTTCCGCCTCGCCGCGCACTTGTTCCCAAACCGGGTCAACGGTCGTGCGCCGTGCTTCGGCATACTGTGCGCTGTTTGACATGACCATCTCCATCAGTGTGGCAATGAATATAGTGCAATTGCGGCAAAACGGAAATGCCATGCCTGCAAATGGTCAATCGGCAGAGGCTGCGTTCACTGTTGCGGCAATTTCACGGATGAAAACTGCGCCGAATTCTTTCAGCTTGGCATCGCCGACGCCATGGATGTCGGCAAAATCCTGCATTGTCACCGGCACCCGTTTTGCCATGTCGATCAGCGACTTGTCGGAGAAAATGACAAAAGCCGGAACGCCGCGCGCCGCCGCAAGTCTGCGCCGCAGATCCTTGAGCCGTGTGATCAGCGCTTCGGATTGCGGATCGCTGCTTGCTGCCGCCATGGCCTCATTGCGCTGCGCCTTCTTGGTGAGCTTGGCCTGATCCTTGCGATAGCGGAACTCGCCCTGACCCTGCATCAGCGCCCGGCCTTTGTCCGAGATTGACAGGCCGCCGAAACCGCCTGAATCGACAGTCAGCAAGCCTGCTGCGGCCATCTGGCGGACTAGCGGCTGCCATTCGGTCTTGCTGCGGTGCTTGCCCGTGCCAAAGACCGGGGCATCGACGTGGCCCATGCTGACAGCACGCTCGTTGGCTCTGCCGAGAAGCACGTCAATGATGTGGCCGCCGCCAAAGCGCTGCCCGGTCGCCCTGACCGCGTCGAGAACCTTCAACGCATCCTGCGTTCCATCCTGCGTCTCGCCGGGGCTGACGCACATGTCACAATTGCCGCAGGGTTCCGACACCTCGCCGAAATACGACAATAGCGAGATGCGGCGGCAACTGGACGCTTCGCAATAATTGACCAGCGCATCCAGCCGCCGGTGTTCGCGCCGCTTGTTGATGTCGTCAGCGCCATTTTGCTCGATGAAATTGCGGCGAAGGCGGATATCGCCCATACCGAAAACCATGTGCGCGGCAGCGGGCAAGCCATCGCGCCCTCCCCGGCCGATTTCCTGATAATAGGCGTCCAGCGAGGACGGCAGATCGGCATGGAACACGAAGCGCACGTCCGGCTTGTCGATGCCCATGCCGAAGGCGATGGTGGCGCAGACGATGATGCCGCGCTCTGCCATGAAGAGTTCCTGCGTCTGCGACCGCTGCTCGGCTGACAAGCCAGCGTGGTAAGCCACCGCGCGATGACCGTTTTCGGTGAGATGTTCCGCCCATCCCTCGGTGCTCTTGCGCGACAGCGCATAGACGATGCCGCTTGATCCCTTGTAATCTTCCAGAAACGCCAGCATCTGTTTGCCGGTGTTGGCCTTCTGCTGGACGGTCAGGCTGATGTTGGGGCGATCAAAACCTGACACATGCACCTCGGCGTGTCCGCCGAACAGCCGCTGGACGATATCGCGCCGCGCAGCCTCGTCTGCGGTAGCAGTAAACGCGCCAATGGGAACGCCGGGAAAAGCATTGCGCAGACCATGCAGCGCCTCATACTCCGGGCGGAAGGATGCGCCCCATTGCGAGATGCAGTGCGCTTCATCAACGGCAATCAGGCTGACATTCTGCCGTTGCAGCGCCGAAATCATGCGTTCTGTCATCAGCCGTTCGGGTGCAAGATAGAGAATGCGCACAGCGCCCGCCGCAACGCGCTGCCAGATTGCCACATTGGTATCGCGCGAGGCTGAGGAATTGATTGTCTCGGCTGCAACACCTGCCAACTTCAACGCCGCGACCTGGTCCTGCATCAGCGCGACAAGCGGCGAGACGACAATCGTCAAGCCTCCTTTAACCAGCGCAGGCACCTGATAACAAAGGGATTTCCCGGACCCTGTCGGCATGACTGCCAAGACGTGCTGGCCGTTCAGAAGATTGTCGACGATGTCTTCCTGCCCGGCGCGAAAGCTGTCAAAGCCGAACACAT
>JANPEK010000333.1:0-3530 GCA_031422915.1 Phyllobacteriaceae bacterium
GTCAGCCTTGTCGGCTGACGCGATGCGCACTTCGCGCAGCATGTCTGACAGCTTTGTCACGTTGCTGCGATTGCCTGTCCGGTCCGGAAACTCACTCACGCCCGCGTCCTTAAAAACATGGTAAACAGATCATTAACACGGACAAAGGAGGAATGAGAATTAAATTATTGCGCTCAGATCTGGCCAAACAAAATGCCAGCCACCGGCGCGTCGCGGCTGTAGATGTCGGGGAAGAACTGCACGACGCCATCGTCACCGATCCAGACGGTGAAGTAGGCGAGGTGGACGGGAACCTTGGTTTTCAAGTTGACGCGTTTCTGCGCGCCGTAAGCAACCGTTGCGTCGATTTGATCACGCGTCATGCCTTGATCGAGAGCCATCAGCTTTTCGGCAAAGTCCATTGCCTCATGAACGCGGATGCAGCCGTGAGAGAACGCGCGACCGGTGGAGGCGAACAGTTGGCGCGACGGCGTGTCGTGCAGATAGATGTTGAACTTGTTCGGGAACATGAACTTGACATAGCCAAGCGCATTTTTATCGCCCGGTTGCTGCACGATGCGGTAAGGGAAACCGCCCTTCACGGATGACCAGTCAACCGTCCAAGGGTCCATCTCTGGAGCACCTTCGTCCCAGCTTGAGTAAATTTTGTAGTCGTTGCGTTCGAGATAACCGGGATCCTTGATGAGCTTTGAGAGAAACTCTGACTTGGCGATATTGGCCGACACGGTCCAAGTCGGGTTAAACTCGACATAGGAAATGCGGTCCGAGAACATCGGCGTCTGGTGGAACGGTTTGCCGACGATGACGCGGCGGTTGTCCACGACCTTTCCTTTGTCGTTCAGGAACAATTCTGCCCCGGCCTGATTGACGAAGACATGCCGTTTGCCAAGGTCTGTTGGAAGCCAGCGCCAGCGTTCCATGTTGACGACAATCTGGCGGATGCGTTCGTCAACCGGCACGTTGAGAATGCCAATTGTGCCTTTGCCGACGACGCCGTCCGGCTCAATGCCGGATGCGCGCTGGTAGCGTTTGACAGCTTCTGTCAGTCTGGCGTCGAATGCATTCGGGTCGCCGCCGGTCAGGCTCTTGTAACCTCTGGAGGCGAGACTGTCGCGCAGCGCTGCGACGCGGAAATCATTCATGCCGGGTTTTAGGGTCGGGCCAGCGGGTATCGGGTCCCAGCCGCCCAATGATTGGTAGGAACGGAAACTCGACAGCATCTGCCGCAGTTTGGCATATTGCGGATGGCGCGGACGCAGCGCCCGCACCGTGTCTGAAATGCCGTTTGCACTCAGATAGTTTAGCCATTTGACCGGATCGACGGACTTCTTGTCGATTACAATGTTCGTCACATCCAGCGATGGCGTCGGTCGGCCAGTATAGAGATCGCGGGCGTAGCGAAGGTAGGCTTGGGCAAGAGCAAGTTCAGCACCAGCAGCATCATCATCGCCGATCAGGCGGTTCAGCGAGCCGAAGGCGGGGGAGATATAATCCTTCGGGTCGAGGCCGTCTTCGCGCGCTTTGCCGAGGGCGACTATGAATTCCGCTCCAGTCAGCGACAGCTTGTTGTCGCTGATGAAAATCAGCTCGGCATCAGGGTTGGCATAAATTGGCAGAAGCTTATTGAGGTCAACAGTGACGCCGCGCCATTCGATGACCTGTGCGCCTTGTTGTGCAAGATTGGCAATTGCATCGCGCGGCGAAGCGTTTGCAAGGCTCACAGACAGAAATGCCACCAGCATCAAAACATGCCTGATAAACCGCATCGCGTTCTCCCGCCTGATTCGCATCCACCATAGCGCCAAAGCGACGGCGAAAAAATGGCAGGATTCATAAAGACTTGGCGCGTTTCTTCAGGAGTTGCGAAGAATGACGCCAGCGACGTTTTCCAAGGCCTCATCGACGAGCATGTGTCCGGCGCCTGCAATGATGGTTTTGCGGAATGCTGCCGGGGCACGTTTGCCATCGGTGACCGGTACAACGGCATCCAACTCGCCCCACACGAGATCAACCGGAACGCCGCTTGCCGCGAGCGCATCCAGTGGCAGAACGCCTTGCTGATCACCACGCAGGATGCGTCCGACAAGTTCAATGAGTTTTGCTGTCTGTCCCTGCGCCCTGCGCATTTCCACCAACGCTCTGATATTTTCCTCTTGCGCAGCAAAGCCAGGCGCAGCCATTTCTTGCATCACAGACTTCATCTCATCAAATGAAATGGCGGAAGCGGAACGGCGCAGCAATGCGGCATTGATATCCGGACCAAATCCGCCGGGGGCGATCAGGACAAGGCGGCTGACCAAATCCGGGCGGGCGATGGCCAGCAGCGCCGCAACCGCGCCACCGAAGGAATGGCCGACCAAAGTGACAGGGCTGATGGCGCGGGTCTCCAACTCGGCAAGTACCGCATCAGCACATTTGCGGGCGCTGCCACAAAGCGGGTGATCGAGCGAGCCGCCGTGTCCGGGCAGGTCGAATGCCAGCACATGACGCTCTGCGGACAGCGCCTGGATCAGGCTCGAAAAGCACCCGGAAACCATGCCAAACCCGTGCAGCAGAACGACGGGCGGCATGTGTGGCGACCCGGCTTCGATGGTGTGAAGCCGGGCGCTCATTGTCAGCCAACGATGCGGTTGGCGGCGGAGACGATTGCCTCTAGCGAAGACGTCACGATATTCTTGTTGATGCCGACGCCGTAGAGTTTGCCCTTCGGATGCTCGACCTGCATGTAGCAGATGGCGGACGCATCCGAGCCGTGTTGCAGCGTGTGCTCGGAATAATCGGATACGGTGAGGTCAATGCCGAGATAGATCGACAATGCATGGACGAACCCGTCAATCGGGCCGGTGCCCTTTCCTTCAATGCGCTTCTTCTCGCCTCCATCCAGAATTTCTGCGGCGATGATCCGCAGCGAAGGGTGCTCCGGGTCTGGATAGGAGTGGTGATCAACGAAGCCGAGCCGCGCGCCTGGCTGGTTGGCGTAGAGTTCCATGAACCGGTCGTAAATGCGCTTCGACGACAGTTCCGTGCCTTCCTCGTCGGTGATCTTCTGCACCTCGTCGCGGAACTCGACTTGCAGCCCGCGCGGCAGGTTGAGGCCATAATCCTCCTGCATGATGTAGGCGATGCCGCCCTTGCCGGATTGCGAGTTTATGCGGATGATCGCCTCGTATGAGCGACCGACGTCCTGCGGGTCAATCGGCAGATAGGGCACTTCCCACAGCGGCTTGTTGGCCTTCTTGATCGCCTTCATGCCCTTGTTGATCGCGTCCTGATGCGAACCGGAGAAGGCGGTGTAAACCAGTTCGCCGACATAAGGGTGGCGCTCAGGAATCTTGAGCTGGTTGCAATGCTCATAGACGCCCTTGATGCGGTTGATGTCCGAGCAGTCGAGTTCTGGGTTGACGCCTTGCGTGAACATGTTGAGCGCGAGCGTAACTATATCGACATTGCCGGTGCGCTCGCCATTACCGAAGAGTGTGCCCTCGACGCGGTCTGCGCCCGCCATCAATCCCATTTCGGTGGCGGCGATG
>JANPEK010000334.1:0-6524 GCA_031422915.1 Phyllobacteriaceae bacterium
GGCCTGAGCGGGCAAAAATCCTCGCAAGATTTATCCACGCATCTTCAAGCTGCGCTAAACTGCGGCGATGGAAATTGCCCGACATTCATTGCCGCTTCCCGATCACGTGACGTCACAGGAAACATGGCGGCACCTGCATACTTTATGCGGTGATCCCGGCGCGTGTCACTGTGTCCTCAGCACCGGCCTTGGGCTTCGCACTGTCGCCGTGCAGCCCGACGATGGCACCGCCCCGAACCGGATGACTGTTCCTGACGGCGTCTGCCCCATCTTCTTGTTCAGAACGAACTGCTCGCCGTCCGGCGTCCGGACAGCGACAATGCGCAGCGCGGTTCCCGACGCAAGGGTCTTGCCGGTCGAATTGACCACTGCGATCACTTTCTCATTCTCGATCCAGCACGGGATGGCAATGCTGTTGAAGCCGAACACATCGCGGTTTGCTGCAACTGATTGAGAAGAGCCGAAAACCAGAAACGCGATGATTGCCAAGCGTCCTGCCCTGCATTTTGACGACAGTATCATGGCTGTCTCCTTTGCGCTGAGACATGTGTTGATGAATTCATGCGTTGAAGCATCTCCCGCATGGCAGATGCACCGGTCAATTCTTCAACTGCGGCGGGGTCAGGTCGCGGATCAACAGGGCCAGATCGCGCTGGTCGCTGGTGTTGGTCTTGTCAAAGATTGCCGCCAGCTGCGATTTGACGGTTCCATCCGAGACGCCAGACGCGTGCGCAATATCATGCCGCGACTTGCCGGATGCAACTTGCGCAGCCACGCGTTTTTCGGCAGCCGTCAGCCCGAACAGCGCAGCGATGGCGTCCATGGCGGGCAGCGGCGCGCTACCGGCCCTGGCGATAAAGATCGCCGCTGCGGCACGCTGCGCGACGCGCTGCGACGGGTCGCGTTTGGCAAGCGGCATGACATGGGCAACCGAGGGCATCGCGCAATTGGCCAGTGGAATGTTGATGCCGGTTGGACCGAGCGCGAATTCGTCATGTCTGCCGGTTTCCACGGCCTGCGTGATCGCGCGCTGCGCATGCGGGAAGGCGAAATTCAACTGGCCGCGCAGCGAGGTCAACATGTCTTTGGTTTGCAACAGCCGCTCAGCGGCCAGATTGGCAAAGACAATCTGCATGTCCGCGGCCACGATCAATACGGGATGGCTCAGCGTGTCGACGATGTCGCGAAAAATCTCGCCCTTGCGCCGCTCGGTCTCAAACAGGTCGCCGATGGTGACAGCCCGGCGCACATGCGGCGACAGGGCGGAGACCAGATCAAGATCGGCGCGAGTTATCGGGGGCCGCTCCTTGTGCGTGACGACCACCAGATTGCCGATGCGCCCGGGTTGCTTCATTACAGGCACCCAGATGAAATCGTCCAGCTGGTTCGGCATTGCCCATTCGCGCGCCATCTTGCTGGAAAGCCAGCGTTCACGGGTGTTTGGACCGTCAAGCTCATAAAGCGAATCAACCGTCAGCGGTACGTCCAGATCCATCTTGGGAATAGCGGTGAAGAACGGCATGTCGCTGTTGTAGGTCGAAACAAGGGGGGCAAGCACCTGCGGGTCGCCACATGCGACAGAAAACCGCGCGGATTTGGTATCGGTGTCCAGTACAGCCAGTGTCGCCAGATACCCGTCGCACAAATGCCGCACGCGCTCGAGCGTATCCTGCCAGAGCGATGCGTCGGGAATGCAATCGTAGACGGCGCCGACGATGTCCGAAAGCCCGTTTGTTGCGGCAATTGCTGCCATTATGGTCTCCGTCGTGCCGATGACTCTAAGCGTTCGCTCCGGATTGGCAAGAACTAACCTTGGGGAAAGTTAGCGGAACCTGACCGAACAGTCATCAGTCACATGGGGGAGAGAAAAGGTTCAATCCGGCAGCACCTATTCTCAAGCGGCAATTTGGTGTCGGAACGGCGGCGCAAACACTGGACTTGGCGGCGCGTTCAAGCGATAAGCGGGCATCATTTGCGGAAGTTCGGTCATGAAACAATTCTTCCTTCAATTTTTCACCTGGTGGAACGGCCAGACCCTCGGCACGCGTTTTCACACGTGGCGATTCGGCGAACGGGTGGGGCAGGATGAGTTCGGCAATACCTACTATACCGGTGGCAAGGATTCGGAAGGGCGCACGCGCCGCTGGGTCATCTACAATGGTGTTTCCGAGGCCACAACCATTCCCTCCGGCTGGCACGGCTGGATGCATCACCGCACCGAAGTCGCCCCGTCGAGCGAAGACTACCGGCCGCGCGAATGGCAAAAACCACATTTGTCCAACCAGACGGGGTCGTCAAACGCCTATCGTCCGGAAGGCTCCATTGCCAACGGCGGTCAACGCCCCAAGGTCACGGGCGATTATGATGCGTGGACACCGAACCGCTGAACGCCACGCAAGCTTGGCTTTGCCACAATTTACGGTTAACCGGCTGTTGACGCGGGGACAGCTATTGTGACCGCACCTGTGATGCGCGCGGTAATGCTGACATGAATTTTCCGAATCTTTTGAAAACGATGCTCGCCGCATCGCTGATTGCCACAATTTCGCAGACAGCTTTTTCGCAAGAAGCGTCGAACATCAAAAATGCAGTCGCCGAGTTTTCAGGCCTCGACAAAATAACGGGTCGAATCATCACCTTCGACGTCTACATCAACGAGACCGTCCAGTTCGGCGCGTTGCAGGTCACACCGCGCGTCTGCTATTCGCGCCCGGTCTCAGAAACACCGCGCACGGCCGGGTTTATCGAGGTTGACGAAATCACGCTCGACCGCAAAATCCGCCGCATCTTCACCGGATGGATGTTCGCTGACAGCCCGGGTCTCAATGCCGTCGAACACGCGGTCTACGACGTCTGGCTCAAAAGCTGCAAAGACAAATCAGACGTTCCGCCTCCGGCAAACTGAGTGCCGATTACTGCAAGCGGATAAAGGGCGTATGCGCTGCCAAGGCTTCGGGATGAGTCAAAAAGACATGAAGCGCAAAATAAGATTTGATTTTTTTCGAAAGTTATGTTCATGTTTTGTTCGAACATGGAGACGATGAACACCTTGGACTGGCCGCTCGCAATAACCCGCAACACAGAAGCACTCCGCAAGATCGTGGCGGTGATGTTTGCGATGCTGCATGGTGTCGATCGCGGCAGCAGTCCCCTCTCCGTCGGCCTTGGCAGCAGCCCCCTCTCCGTCAGCTTCGCCGACACCTCTCCCCGCAAGCGGGGCGAGGTTAAATCAAGCGCCGAGCTTTTAACCTCGCCCCTTTGGGGAGAGGTGTCGGCAAAGCCGACGGAGAGGGGACTGCGCGCCGACGCAAATGCAAATCCAACATTCACCCTCCCATACCGCCTCTACGCCGCAATCCTGATGATTCTGCGCCCGGCAGAATCCGCACTGCGCCGCCTCATCGTCATAGCCGCGCGCGGCCTTGTTCTGAAACCGAGAGCCGCACACCAAAAGCTGCCAAATTTCCCCGCATTCGCAGCCACCAACGCCGCGCGCATTCCATCCTTCGCACTCCTCGACCCGCTCAAACACTTCTCGCTCGAAGACTTCAACCAAAACGCCGACCCGCACACCAGCTTCTCCAGCTCCTGGGATCCAAGCGACTTCGCCACATCACTCTCGCAACCCGACGAACCCATCAACGCCACGCTTCTCTTCAGTCGCATGCGCGCCTTGAGGGCGGCCCTCAGCGACATCCCCAAACAAGCCCGCCGCCTCGCAAGATGGCAGACCAGGCGCGACGAATTGCTCAAAAGCAAATTCAAACCCACCCGCATCTCGATCTTCCGCCCCGGCCTCCCACCCGGCTGGCGGCAACGAACCATTCACGCAGTCGATGATGTGCTGAGAGAGTGCCACGGCTTGGCGCTGCATAGGGTCAACGGGCCGGATACAAGCTGAGCATTGACAGCACAAATGGTCGTTTTTACTCAAAAACCCCCCAAATTTTCGTCATTCCGGGGCCGCGACCTGTCGCGCCGTAGCCTTGGCGTAGGCGGAAGTTTCGGCGAAGGCGGATGCCGTTGGCGGTTGTGAATCAAATCAGCGGTAGACGATCAACCCCGCCACCGCAACCAACCCCAACTCCTGCACATCTTCACCGCCGATTTCGCATTGAGGCCGGTCTGCGGCGCAGCGTCGCTTTCATTCCCGAAAACTTTCATGCTAATGCCGCGCATCAACTGGCGGTCACCCGCCTGCTTCCATGGAAGGTTTCCCGCATGTCGAAGGCAAACGCGTCTTTTTTCAACCGTTCGCTCGAAGAAGCCGATCCCGCATTGTTTGGCGCGATCCGCTCCGAGCTTGGCCGTCAACGCCACGAAATCGAACTGATCGCCTCTGAAAACATCATCTCGCGCGCGGTGTTGGAAGCGCAGGGCTCGGTAATGACCAACAAATATGCCGAAGGCTATTCAGGCCGCCGCTATTATGGCGGATGCCATTTTGTCGACATCGCCGAAGACCTCGCCATCGAGCGCGTCACCAGACTGTTCGGCTGCAAATTCGCCAACGTCCAGCCATCTTCGGGCAGCCAAGCCAACCAAGCTGTCTTCATGGCGCTCGCCAAGCCGGGCGACACGATCCTCGGCATGAGCCTTGATGCCGGCGGCCATCTCACCCACGGCGCCAAGCCAAACCAGTCCGGCAAATGGTTCAACGCCATCCAGTACGGCCTCGATCTGGCAACCGGCCTCATTGACTACGATCAGGTCGAAGCGCTGGCGCTCGAGCACAAACCGGTCATGATCATCGCCGGCGGTTCGGCATACTCCCGCGTCATCGACTTTGCAAAATTCCGCGCCATCGCCGACAAGGTCGGCGCATATCTCTGGGTCGACATGGCGCACTTCGCCGGTCTGGTCGCAGGCGGCGAACATCCCTCGCCATTCCCGCATGCCCATGTCGCATCATCCACTACCCACAAAACCCTCCGCGGCCCGCGCGGCGGTTTGGTGCTGACCAATGACGAAGACATCGCCAAGAAGATCAATTCAGCCGTATTCCCCGGCCTGCAGGGCGGCCCGTTGATGCATGTCGTCGCCGCCAAGGCGGTTGCTTTCGGCGAGGCGCTGACTGATGATTTCAAAGCCTACATCAAAGCCGTAAAGGAAAACGCCAAGGTTCTGGCTGAAACACTTGTGGCAAACGGTTTCGCAATCGTCTCCGGCGGCACCGACACGCATTTGATGCTGGTCGATCTTCGCCGGAAGGATTTGACAGGCAAGGCATCGGAAGCCGCGATGGGCCGCGCCTTCATCACCTGCAACAAAAACGGCGTCCCCAACGATCCGCAAAAGCCCACCATCACCTCAGGCATCCGCCTTGGAACCCCGGTCGGCACAACGCGCGGCTTCGGCAAGGCCGAATTCATTGAAGTCGGCAACCTGATCAGCGAAGTGCTCGATGGCCTCAAAGCTGCCAACTCCGAAGACGCCAACGCCGCCGTCGAAGCCCGCGTCAAGGAAAAAGTAATAGCACTGACGGATCGCTTCCCGATCTACCCGCATCTGGGATAAGTATCGCCGAAATCGATTCCCGGAGGCTCCATGCGCTGTCCATACTGCCAGTCACCCGACACGCAAGTGAAGGACTCGCGTCCCGCCGAAGACAACAACGCCATCCGCCGCCGCCGCGTCTGCCCCGATTGCGGCGGGCGGTTTACAACGTTTGAGCGTGTCCAACTGCGCGAACTGATGGTGGTCAAGAAAAGCGGCCGCAAAGTCCTGTTCGACCGCGAAAAACTGCATCGCTCCTTCGAAATCGCACTGCGCAAACGCCCGGTCGATGAAGACCGCATCGAGCGCGCCGTGTCCGGCATCGTCCGCCAACTCGAAAGCTCCGGCGAGGCCGAAGTGCCGTCAACCGACATCGGCACCATGGTGCTCGAGGCGCTCAAGCGCATCGATCACGTCGCCTTCGTCCGCTACGCCTCGGTCTACCGCGACTTCGCCGAGCCGAAGGATTTCCGCGATCTGCTGGGCGAGTTGGGCGATGACGGGCCGGTGGCCGGGGACGACAGTTGACCGTCGCCGACCAAACCGATCTCCGCTTCATGGCAGCCGCCATCCGCCATGCACGGATGAACCTTGGCCGCACCGGCACCAATCCATCCGTCGGAACCTTGCTGGTGAGGGATGGCATCATTGTCGGTCGCGGAGTCACCGCAATCGGCGGACGCCCGCACGCCGAAACGCAAGCCATTACCGAGGCTGACGAACTTGCACGCGGCTCCACCGCCTACGTAACTCTCGAACCCTGCGCCCATCATGGCCGAACCCCGCCCTGCGCCGAGGCTTTGGTAACGGCAGGCGTCGCGCGTGTGGTATTTGCAGCAAGCGACCCGGACCCGCGCGTATCCGGCAAGGGTGCGAAGATCTTGCGCGACGCCGGAATTGAGGTTGTCGAAGGCATTTTGACAAGCGAGGCAATCGAAGGCCTGTCCGGCTACCTGACTCGATCCCTGAAAAAACGACCCGAAGTGACTCTGAAGCTTGCCATTTCCGCCGACGGCATGATCGGCCGC
>JANPEK010000335.1:0-12254 GCA_031422915.1 Phyllobacteriaceae bacterium
CGCACAGCGCGCCGAGCCGGATTCCACGGCGGCGGATGCCATCTCGGCGGCTGCACGGCAGATCGCAGAAACGCTGAAACTCTCGGCGATTGTCACCTACACCGGCTCCGGCACCACAGGTCTGCGCGCGGCCAGAGAGCGTCCGCAGATCCCGCTGATCGCCCTGTCACCAAACGTCAGCACCGCTCGCCGTCTGGCTCTGGTCTGGGGTTTGCATTGTGTGGTGACGCCGGATGCCACAAGCCTTGATGATATGGTGGATGGTGCATGTCGTGTCGCGTTCTCGGAAGGCTTCGCAAAACCCGGCGACCGGCTGATCATCACGGCTGGCATCCCGTTCGGGACGCCCGGATCAACCAACATCCTGCGTATCGCTTATGTGGGGTCCGACGGCCACCATGGTGCTTGGGCGCTCCCGGCATAGTGTGAATGGTTTCAAAGCCCGCCCTTGAGGCGGGCTTCAACTTTTCTGGCTGATGATTGCAAATCCCGCTTCATCCCAGCGACCTTCTCGATTGCCTCGACAGCAAGATCGGTCGCAACATAATCCGGCTTGTGGCCAAGCCCGTCGATCCAGACGAGTTCTGAACCGGTTATGTCGCGCTCAAGTCCCTTCGAGTGGATTTCTTCGGCAACGACCGAATCCTGATTGCCGGTGATGATAACGGTCGGCACCGCGATTTCCTTGTAGCGTGGTTGCAAAACCGCGTTGTGGCCACAAAGGCTGCCGACCTGCCGCGCATTGGCCCGGAACGACTGGGGCCTCAGAACCAGCCCGATTGACGCATCTTCAACATAAGTCGGAGGCATGGCATTGGGTTCAAACACGCCGGTCGAACCAGACTTGAGACGAAGAGACCCTGCAGGTGCAGCCAATGTCTCTGAAAAAATTGGGCCAACAACCGGCGTGTTGGTCAAGTCATAATAGGCCGCCACATCGCAGCCGGGCCACGGATGGGTGGCCGGCGAGAGAAAGACGATCCCCTTGACCCTGTCAGGGTGATGGACTGCAAGGCTGGCGGTCACTGAACCGCCGAAGGAATGACCGACAATGATCGCGCTCTTCATGCCGATCTTTTCCATCAGCGCGGCAATCGTGTCTGCCTGCTGGTCAATAACGTCGCCACTGTTCGGTCCTGTCGAGGACCATCCATGTCCGGGCCGGTCAAGAAATAGCAACTCCGCGCGGCCTTTCAGCTTCGGCAGAAAGGGCACCATCGGGTCTTTCAGATTGCCGCTGGCCCCATGAATGAACACGAGCGGCGGCAGATCGGCATTTGGACCGGCGGGAACCTGCATATAATGCATGCGCGCGCCATTCACCTCAGCGAACGCGCCAATCGGCGGGTTGGCCCGCTCAATCCGCGCTGTCTGCAAACGCGTGCATCCGGCCAGCGCAAACAGCAGCGCCAGCAAAAACGACAGCGCTGCCAGCGCGACGTTCAGATCCGGCTCCCGGCAAGCTGTTCTTCAAGTTCGCCAACCTGTTTCTGTACGTCGCGAAGTTGCGGGTAAACGTCGAGCGCCTTGCGCATGGCCGCGAGTGCCAGATCCTTCTTGCCAAGATCGAGAAATATCATGCCCATGCCCGACAGCGCGCCAAAATGGCGGGGCTCCAGCGCCAAGGTTCGCTCAATGTCGGTCATCGACTTGGAATAATTGCCCGCAAGAAAATGAGTCGTTGCGCGGCGGTTCCAGCTTTCCGCAAATTGCGGTTTCAGAACAATGGCCTGATCGAGAAAGTCGAGCGCCGTCGGATAGTCTTTCTTGTCCATCGCCTCGGAGGCCCATTGCATCAAGAGGTCAATCGTCGCGCTACCGGACTGGTTCCATTCGTTTTTGATGCGCTCGGCAACGTCTGCCGCCAGCGCTTCATTCTTGGCGCGGCGCAGTTCGGCAAACATGGTGTCCAGCGATGCGGCCTTGGATGCACTCGCGCTTAGTGGTGCTGCGTCACCCGCATGTGCGGACAGGCGCGTGACCGGCAAAGGTCCGGTGGCAACAGCAGCGAGCGTGAGTGACAACAACAAAAGGCGCATGGACGATACATGTGTCGTCCTGCGCGCAAGGTCAATCTCAAATTACCGTGATCAGCTCGGCTAAGGCTTCAGCCCTGACGGGCCTTGTAGCGCGGGGCGGTCTTGTTGATGATATACATACGGCCCTTGCGGCGAACCAGTTGGTTGTCGCGGTGGCGTGCCTTCAAGGCCTTGAGCGAATTCTTGATCTTCATAATCGTGACCGTTCTGTTTTCGCCCGTACGGGCAACGAAAAGCGCGCCTTTCAGCGCGCTGTAAAAGTTGAGGGTCCATAGACGAGGACACTTGTTGCTGTCAACCATATGGACGCCCGGATTCGACGAAATCAGCTCGATCGGGCCGATAGCCTGGTAAAATGTCCCATCTTGCGGCCCGGACGCGCTTCGGTTTTGCCATAGTGATGAACAACCACGCCGTCCTCGCAGCACAGCGCCTCGATACGGTTGATGTCCTCGCCTATCAGGTTCTCCATCTCACAGTCTGAATGACGGAAGGGCTCTCCAAGCGGAAGTGCGGTAATCGCGCGGATGTGCTGGTCAAATTGCGAGACTGCACAAGCTGCCTCGGTCCAGTGGCCGGAGTTGTGCACACGCGGCGCAATCTCGTTTGCCAGCACCTTGCCGTCATCCAGCACAAAGAATTCGACGCCAATGACGCCGACATAGTTGAGGCCATGAAGAATGGCACAAACGGCGTCATTGACGGCATCATGCGTAAACTTGGAGATTCGGGCAGGCACACTGGAAGATCGCAGAATGCCATCTTGATGAACATTCTCCGCCGGTTCAAAGGAGACCACATATCCGTTTGCACTTCTGGCCCCAATGACGGAAACCTCGCGCTGAAATGAAACGAGACCTTCAAGAATAAGCGGGGTTGAACCAAAGCTGGCAAACACACCGCCGGTCACAGAAGGAAGCGCTCCGCGAAACACCCTTTGGCCCTTGCCATCATAGCCCATCCGGCGGGTTTTCAGAACACCATTGCCGTCAAACTCTGCCAAAGCCCGCGCCAGATCATCGTCACTGTCCACAGTGCGGAATGGCGCAGTCTCAATGCCGGCATTGTTGAGAAATGTCTTCTCGACAATCCTGTCCTGCGCCGCTTCAAGCGCCTGCGGGCCGGGACTTACCGTAGTAATGGCGTCGATTGTCCGTGCTGCTTCAACCGGGACATTCTCGAATTCATAACTCACAACATCACATCGCCGGGCGAACGCTTCCAGCGCGGCAGCGTCGCCGTAGTCGGCAACCACATGCTCATTGGCCACCTGCGCCGCCGGAGCATGTGCGTCTGGGTCAAATATGATGGTGCGATAGCCAAGCTTGGCGGCGGCCATCGCCAGCATCCGCCCAAGCTGTCCGCCGCCGAGTATTCCGATTGTTGACCCTGAAGCCAGCGCCATCAAGCTTCATCCGCTGGGTGCAAAGCAACCTTGTCCGTCTGTGCCTGTCGCCAGGCGTCCAATCGCGCCGACAGATCATCGTCATGCAAAGCAAGAACTGCCGCGGCCAAGAGCGCGGCGTTCACCGCGCCTGCCTTGCCGATGGCCAGCGTTCCGACAGGGATACCGGCGGGCATCTGCACAATAGACAAAAGCGAATCCTCGCCGGAAAGTGCCTTGCTTTCAACCGGTACACCAAACACCGGCAGAGATGTCATCGCTGCGGTCATGCCCGGCAGATGTGCCGCCCCGCCCGCCCCGGCAATCACAATCCTGAAGCCGTTCGACTTCGCGCTTGTGGCAAAGTCATAAAGCCTCCGCGGCGTCCGATGGGCCGAAATAATCAAGTCTTCGTGGGAAATGCCAAGCGCATCAAGCGTTTCGGCGGCATGTCGCATAGTTGCCCAGTCAGACTGGCTGCCCATGATGATGGCCACATCACTTTGCTTCTGGGTCATAGGCATTTCCCGCATTGAACGCGGCCAATAAACGAAATGATTTCAGCCTGCAAGGCAAACGGTTTGGCAAAGGGTCAGGCGATGATATCTGGCAGAACCTGATCTTCCAGCCGGATGACCTGATCCTTGATGGTCAGCTTCTTTTTCTTCATCCGCTGGATCTGCAGCGGTTCACAGCCGGTTTTGAGCATGGCTTCAATGGCGACATCAAAATCGGCATGATCCTGCCTCAGGCGTGCCAAAGCCATTTTGAGTTCCGCCTGATCCTGATCTGACATTTTCATTCCATGAGAAGAGCATTTTGCGGTGGCGCAAGGCACCAAAGCGCCGACGCTCTAACCTTCAATGCACAGTTGGGGCCTGCCTGTTAAAACTCCGTTAACCAGCGGAGCAGCGCATATCACAAATGCGGAAAAAAGGAAATGCTACCATCCCGTATTGGACAGTTAGCCAACTCCATGGCACATTTCCTGAGTCGCCTTATCAAGACGGCACGTGATTGCAATTTCCACCATAAGGAGAAAGACACATGACGATAGAATCGCATCTTGAGCAGCTCGTGAAAAAGCACGGAGCCCTCGAGCATGAAATCGCGGAAGCCATGTCGCATCCGTCGACCGATGATGTCGTACTGACGGACCTGAAACGGAAAAAATTGTATGTGAAAGAAGAAATCGAACGAATTCGAACCAGTCGCACCCGCCACTGAAATATCTGCCGCGTTTCTCTCGCAGCATGACCCAATATCGCGCAACGGCAGAAACTGCTGGTCGCGGAGTGGCAAAATCGGCCTTTCGACAGGGATGACCCCGCGCCAGATGCGCGGGCTCATCGGCAGGTCAATTGTTCCAGAATTGGTCCAGCCAAAGGTTGAGTTCGTCAAAACCTTTAGAATGAATAGAGTAAATGCGTTTGGTTCCCTCGGGACGAACCTGCACAAGCCGCGAATCCAGCAGCGCTTTCAAATGCTGCGAGACGGCCGGGCGCGAAATCGATGGAAGTTTCTCCGCAAGCGAGCTGACGGTGCTGGGGCCGCGGCGCAAAGATTCCAGAAGTACTCGCCTGTTCGGGTCCGCGACCGCAGCGAACGGGTCTGCCTGGTTCATTGGTGTCACCTCTACCGTTCCAATGTCATCAATACGCATGACAAATGAAACTGGTTCACCACTTATGTAAGTCAAGATTTAATCTGAGTGTCCGACCGTGGATCAAGCCTCACGGACTCTGGAGTAAGCGCCCGCTCTGAAGGTGTGGACCTGAAAAGACTTCTCAAGCCGACAGGAACCGGCGCGCGCTTGAAGCTGCGCATCATCGCATAGACTGCAATCAACGCCTGCGCTGCACTGGTTACTGCGAACAGGCCTGCGGGGCCGAACACGCCCATGGCTTGCGCGCCAAGCAGCGGCCCGATGATGGTGCCAATGCCATAAAGCAGCAGCAAACCGCCGGATAGCTTCACAAAATCGCCGCTCCCGGCGTAGTCGTTGGCGTGCGCGACAGCGACTGAATAAAGCGCGTAGGCAAGCGCGCCATACACCGAGACGAGCGCAAACACGAGATAGGAAGATTGCGGCTGGAGAATGAGAATTATCAGGCCAGTCAACGCCGCACCGCCCGCGGCGGCTGCCAGCACGTAGCGCCGGTCTGTCAGATCTGAAAGTCGCCCCACCGGCATTTGTACCAGCGCGCCTGCAAGCACCGCCGCGCTCATCATGGCGGCGACTGCCCCCGGCGACATGCCATTTTGACTGCCGTAGACAGCGCCGAGTGTTCCAAAACAACCATTGGCGATGCCGATGAGAAAGCAAGCCGCCGCTGCAACGGGCGAATTGCGCCAGATCGCTTTCAAATCCAGTTTCACTTCTGCTGGCGGCGCAGGCGTTGAGCGGGTCGAAAGCGATATCGGGATCAGGGACAGGCAGTAAATGATGCCGGTAATGATAAAGAGCGTCGGCCCGAGAAAAGATCCGATTGCAATCGACATCTGACCGAGTGTGATGCCGACATAGGTGATCATCAGGTAGAGACCGAAGACCAAACCGCGCGTTTCATTGGTGGATTTATCGTTGAGCCAACTCTCGATGACCATAAACGAACCAGCCATGACAAAGCCTGTGACGCAGCGCATCGAAAGCCAAGGCAGCGGGTCGACGACCAATCCGGACAGCAAAGCGATGATGGCGTTAAGCGAAGCAAACACGGCAAAGGCGCGCACATGACCAACCTTTGCAATGATCTGCGGCACGGTCAGGCACCCGATGACAAATCCGGCCGCCCATCCAGTGCCGAGCCAGCCAAGTTCACCGACTGAAAAGCCCTCCCACTGACCGCGCATCGGCATGATCATGCCTTGGATGCCATTGGCAACGAGCAGAAACAGGGTGCCTGTCAACAGTGGCAAAACAGACAGGATGGAACGATACATCTGAGACTTATCTCCGGCTCTCGAATCAAGCGCGAGCAATCAGGAAACACTATGTCATTGCCATGACGCGACTGTCACGCAACAGGCCAGAATGAGTGCAAACCCGGCTATTCAACGATCTTGAAAGGCGTTGAAAAGGTCACTGTCTTGTCAGAGTTCTGATCGCGGATATTTGTCTGCACGACATAATCGCCGGGCTCTATGCCGGAGAATGTATAGGTGATCTTTCCCATGAATTCCTTGTTGGGAAAGCGGCTGCGCAATTCCCACTTGGCAAAATTCTGCTGGGCACCGAGCGAGTCACCGGAACCGTTCCTGATATCAAAATCGAGGGCCAAATTGATCAGATATAGTTCGCCATCGCGGCCATAGCCAAAACCCGATGGCTCTGTGTAGAGGACAATCGGTTCGCCCGATTTATACTGATTGCTGTCGCGGATGTCGTAGATGCCAAAACCTTGCGGATCAGACGCAACAAGGATGGCTTTGTTGATGGTGAGCGGCGAGGCGTTCCAGACGATATCCCTTGCGCCATTCAATGCTGCCAAAGCGCCGGCATGATTGCCCGCGTCAACAGCAGCTTCCGCCTTCTGCGCCGCATCGACGAGATCTCCCGCATGGGCTGCGCCAGCCTGCAGCGCGAACAACACCGCAGCAATAATGTGAGTCTTCATTACAGTCCCCCTTGTTGCACACTGTCAGCGGAAGAGCGCCTGCGCCGCCGCTTTTGAGTTATTCTTGGCGGCACGGTCCGTTTCCAGCCGGGTAATCTCATCTGTCAGAAGCACAAGGCGCTCATCGAGTTCGGCGACAGACAGGAGATGCAAATCCTGCCCGATATCATGGCTGATCTTGCGCTTTGGCTTGTCGTCTTCAAAAAGCGCCATTTGCCATCCCCCATCGACCTGCCAGAAAGAACCTATATCGAATCACCTCATTATCAACCAGATTTGCAGAAGGTGGATAAGACAAATGCAATTGCCGCAAACGATGACTGCAATATCGATTTCAGAGCCCGGCGGGCCTAACGTGCTCAAGCCCATAAGCGCCGCTGTTCCCGGCATCAAACCAGATGAAGTCTTAATCAAAGTGGTTGCGGCGGGCGTAAACAGGCCGGATGTTCTTCAGCGCATGGGTGCTTATCCGCCGCCAAAGGACGCCAGCCCGCTTCCGGGTCTGGAAGTGTCCGGCATCATTGCCGCCGTCGGGTCGCAGTGCAAACGCTACAAACTTGGCGACAGGGTTTGCGCGCTCGTTGCAGGAGGCGGCTACGCGGAGTATTGCGCGGTTGACGAAGGCAGCGTTTTGCCTGTTCCCACCAGCCTGACAATGACCGAAGCCGCAGCAGTTCCTGAAACGTTTTTCACAGTCTGGCACAATGTCTTTGAGCGTGGCGAATTGAAGCCGGGCGAAACACTGCTGGTGCATGGCGGAACATCGGGCATCGGCACCACCGCAATTCAGCTTGCAGCGAAATTCGGGGCTTACGTGATCGCCACTGCAGGCTCGGATGAAAAGTGCGAAGCGTGTCTGAAAATCGGTGCCGACCGGGCGGTCAACTACAAAACAGGCGACTTCCTCGCCGCAGTCCGCGAAGCGACAGACGGCAAGGGTGCGGATGTCATTCTTGATATGGTCGGAGGGTCCTACATCGCAAAGAACTATGAATGCGCCGCGATGGACGGTCGCATTGTCCAGATCGCGTTCCTCAATGGGGCACGCGCCGAAGCTGACTTCAGCAAGCTGATGATGAAGCGGCTGACCCACACCGGCTCGACGTTGCGCGCAAGATCTCTGGAATTCAAAGCGCATCTCGCGCGCGAGTTGGAGAAGCACGTTTGGCCGCTGTTGGAGGAACGCAGCGTCACGCCGGTGATGGACCGCATTTTTCCGCTGAGGGAAGCTTGGCGGGCGCACGAGCGCATGGAAGAAGGTACACATATCGGCAAAATCGTTTTGGACGTCGGCTAAATGATTTTTTTGACCTTTTGGTAGATTTCAAAGAATGATTTGTCCGTTTGCGACAGAATTTCGTTTTCAGTCCATTGCCAAGGTTGGCAATTGGTAGTTTGCTGACATACCGGTTTGCCAACAAGGGCTGTCACAAGCCTGTCAGAATAATCAAATAGGCCCGGTGGCGTCTCTTCATTGAGACGGATAACAAAGGAGCAAATAATGTCGGTATCCAAAAAGCTTGTCGCATCGCTGGTGGCCTCGGCCGCAACGATTGCTGCGCTTTCCACCCCTGTCCATGCCCAGTCAATCGACGAGCTCTATGCAGCCGCCAAGACTGAAGGCCAGTTGACCACGATTGCCCTTCCGCACGACTGGTGTGGTTACGGCGGCGTCATTGAAGGTTTCAAGGCGAAGTACCCGGGCATCACCGTCAATGAGTTGAACCCGGATGCAGGCTCGGCTGACGAAATCGAAGCCATCAAAGCCAACAAGGACAACAAGGGCCCGCAGGCCCCGGATGTCATCGATGTCGGTCTGGCTTTCGGCCCGACTTCCAAGGCGGAAGGCCTGACCCAACCCTACAAGGTATCGACCTGGGCCGAGATCCCGGACAGCATCAAAGATGCTGATGGCCATTGGTATGGCGACTATTATGGCGTCATGTCGTTCATGGTGAACAAGGACCTCGTCAAGAACGTTCCGGGTGACTGGGCTGATCTCTTGAAGGAAGAATACAAGGGCCAGGTCGCTCTCGCTGGCGATCCGCGCGCGTCCAACCAGGCAATTCTCGCCGTTCTTGCAGCCGGCATGGCCAATGGCGGCAAAGCGGGCAAGGAATCGGGCGATGCAGGCCTGAAATTCTTTGCTGACCTCAACAAGGCTGGCAATTTTGTTCCGGTGATCGGCAAGTCCGGCACGCTGGCGCAGGGCACCACGCCGATTGTCGCCATGTGGGACTACAACGCTCTCTCGGCCCGTGACACTCTGGCTGGCAACCCGCCGGTCGAAGTGGTCGTGCCGAAGTCCGGCGTTCTTGCAGGCGTTTACGTGCAGGCGATTTCCGCTTACGCGCCACACCCGAACGCTGCCAAGCTGTGGATGGAATATCTCTACTCCGACGAAGGCCAGATTGGCTGGCTGAAGGGATACTGCCACCCGGCCCGCTTTGCAGCGATGTCGGCTGCAGGCAAGATCCCGGCTGACGTGCTCGCCAAGCTGCCGCCAGCTGAAGCCTACAATGCCGCTGTGTTCCCGACCATCGACGAACAGGCCGCCAACAAGGAAGCTGTCACCAAGGGCTGGGACGCCACTGTCGGCGCCAACGTCCAGTAATCTTGCGTTGATTTGACATATCCGCCCCGGACGTTTCTCATCCGGGTCGGACATGGCTTCTGGCTTTGCATCAAGACGGGACGGGGACCATTTTATGAGCGCGCTGCCCGAGGGAAAACCTTCCTCAGCCAGATCAGTCATCTCGCGACTGCCGCTCAGCTGGCTTGGCCTTGCGCCGTTTGCCCTGTTTGCCACGCTGTTCCTTATTCTGCCGACCATGAAAATTGTAGTCGGCGCATTCCAGACGCCGGATGGGGCCCTGACCCTCGACAACATTCGCGGCCTGAACACGGACTCGATCCGCTCGGCATACTGGGTCTCAATCAAACTCAGTTTGGTGACAGCGCTGCTTGGCTGCCTGATCGGCTTTGCCATGGCGGCCGCCGCGATCTTTGGCGGCTTGCCGAAATGGATCCGCAACCCGCTGCTGACGTTCTCGGGCGTGGCATCAAACTTTGCAGGCGTGCCTCTCGCGTTCGCGTTTCTGGCGACCCTCGGACCCGCAGGTCTAATCACCCTTTGGCTGCGCAACTCCATCGGCATTGACCTGCGCACATTGGGCTTCAACTTGTTGAGTTTCTGGGGCCTGACCATCACGTACCTTTTCTTCCAAATTCCTCTCATGATCCTCATTATAACACCGGCGCTGGATGGGTTGAAAAAAGAATGGAAAGAAGCCGCGACGGTGCTTGGCGCGACCGGCTTTCAATACTGGCGCATGGTCGCGCTGCCGATCCTTTTTCCCTCGTTGCTCGGCACTTTCGCGCTGCTGTTTGCCAATTCTTTTGGCGCAGTCGCAACCGCCTTCGCGCTCACCGGCCCGCAGCTCAACATCGTGCCGATCAAGCTGTTCGCACAAATCCGCGGCGATGTGCTTGGTGATCCGCACCTCGGCTATGCGCTGGCCTTCGGCATGATTGTCATCACCGGCATTGCCAACACGATCTATATCGTGCTGCGCACGCGCTCCGAGAGGTGGCTCAAATGACCCGGATTTGGTCATGGGGTGCATTTCTCATTGGCGCGATATTCTTTGCGCTGCCGCTGATTGGCATGTCAGAGTTTTCTCTGAAAATGCGCCGCGGCGTCTATTCGCTTGATGCCTATGCCAAAGTCATAGCCGACCCGCGCTTTCAAGAGACGTTCAGCTACTCCGTGCTGATGGCGCTGTTCACCATAGTCTTCGGGGTTCTGCTGGTTGTCCCGACCGCCTATTGGGTGCGGCTCAAACTGCCGCGCGCGCGGCCGTTCATCGAGTTCATCACGCTCCTGCCGCTGGTCATTCCGGCGATTGTCATCGTGTTCGGCTATATCCGGCTCTACAACACATCAAGCTGGCTGCCGCTGACAGGCACAGCCACCGGCACCAATATCCTTTTGATGTTCGGTTATGCGACATTGGCGTTGCCATACATGTATCGCTCGGTTGACACCGGTCTTCGCACCATCGATGTGGCGACGCTGACCGAAGCGGCGCAGAGTCTGGGCGCTGGCTGGGCGACCATTCTTGGCAAGATCATTCTGCCGAACGTCATCGTGGCAGTGCTTTCCGGCGCGTTCCTGACATTTGCCATTGTCATCGGCGAATTCACCATGGCCGCACTTCTCGACCGTCCGGCATTTGGCCCGTACCTGCAAGTGCTCATTGCCAACCGTGCCTATGAACCGGCGGCGCTCGCGGTCATCTCGTTTGCAATCACCTGGGCCTGCATGGGCCTGATCCAGCTCGTCACCCGCTTTTCAAAATATACGGAAGCTCAACGCTGATGGCCTTTCTTGAAATCAAGCATCTGGAGAAAACCTTCGCGCAGAACCGCGTGGTGAAGGATTTCAATCTGGACATCGACAAGGGCGAGTTCGTCTCGCTGCTCGGCCCGTCCGGCTGCGGCAAGACCACGGTGTTGCGCATGGTGGCGGGCTTTGAAACTCCGACCAGCGGCGCAATCCGCATCGACGGCAAGGACATGGTTCCATTGAAGCCGAACCAGCGCAAGATCGGCATGATGTTCCAGGCCTACGCGCTTTTCCCGAACCTGACCGTGGCGCAGAATGTCGGCTTTGGATTGAAGGTCGCAGGCATCGACAAGGCCGAGATCACCAAACGTGTCGAGGAAATGCTCGGGCTGATCGGGCTGCCGGAGCTTGGCAGCCGCTATCCTTTCCAGCTGTCCGGCGGCCAGCAGCAGCGCGTCGCGCTTGCCCGCGCTCTTGCCGTGCGTCCGCGCGTGTTGTTGCTGGACGAACCGCTCTCGGCGCTGGACGCAAAGATCCGGGTTTCACTGCGCGAGGAAATGCGCTCCATTCAAAAGGCCCTCGGCATCACGGCGATTTTCGTGACCCACGATCAGGAAGAGGCGCTGTCGATGTCGGACCGCGTCGTGGTGATGCACCAGGGCATTGCTGATCAGATCGGCACGCCGTTCGATATCTACAATCGCCCTGCAACCCGCTTTGTCGCGCAGTTTGTCGGCACGCTGTCGATGCTGAAGGCGACCGTGATCGACGCGGCAAAGGGCGAAGTGGATGTGGCGGGCGCGAAAGTGTCAGGACTTGTGTTGCCAAGCACGGTTGCCAAAGGTGCGACCCTGACACTTGCGCTG
>JANPEK010000336.1:0-7045 GCA_031422915.1 Phyllobacteriaceae bacterium
CAAATCGCGGGAGCTGAACGTCAAGTACGTCGAAATCGCCGTGAATGTGCTTTCACAGCCGCCAAGCGATGAGACCAAGAGCCTGCGTCTTTGGGCAATCAACCTGATCAACGAGCACGCCTCCGTAAAGATCGATGACAAGCTGCGTGATATACTGATCAATGACGAGGCCCTGCCCGCAAACGTGCTCACCAATCCCAAACCAGGTTTTAAAGAAATTGCCGGGCGCAGGGAAGTCGATAAAATCATTGTTTCAGACACACAAAATGCCAATGCCCTGTCCACATTGGCGGCATTAGACGGCCTTGGCGCGTCCTATCATTATTTGATTTCGGCGGAAGGAACAGTTCACAGTCTGGTGGACGAGAACAATATCGCCTTCCATACCGTGCGAAACAATACAACCTCTATTGGAATCGGCATATCTCACATCTCAGGGAACCCGTATCCCGAGCCGCAAGTCACCGCGCTTAAAACACTGATTGCCGAAATTTCAGAGCGTTGGGGAATTCCTGCAGCCGGTGTCTTTGGCAAAGAGGAAATCGACAAGCGAAAACGAACTGACTTCGCCACCATCAAGGCGCGTGTCGTTGAAGGTATGGCGCAATAAAGAGTTACTTCGCCCCGCTTCCCCAAGGCCCGTGCTGGCCCGCTGCCCCGCCGTCCGTCCGTTCAAACCCGTGCGCGCCGAAAAAGTCGCGCTGGGCCTGGATGAGGTTGGCGACACCGCGTCCCTGACGGTAGCTGTCGAAATAGCCAAGGGCCGACGACAGCGCCGGAAGCGGGATGCCGGCTTCTGCGGCGAGCGCGACCGTCTTGCGCAACGGGCCGTGGCCTTGGCGCATCATCTTGATGAATTGCGGCGCGGTGAGCAAATTCACCGGCTTGTCCTTCTTGCGGTAGGACGAGGCGATCGTGTCGAGGAACTGCGAGCGGATGATGCAGCCAGCGCGCCAGATTTTGGCAGTGGTGGCCATCGGCAAGTTCCAGGCAAACTCTTTTGACGCCGCTTCCATCACGGCAAAGCCTTGCGCATAGGCGCAGATTTTGCCGGCAAACAGCGCCAGTTCCAACTGGCGCAAAAACGCGGTCGTCGGCTTGGCGCGGAATTTGGTCTTGAGCGTGCCATATGCCGCTTCGGCAGCAAGCCGCTCATCCTTGAATGAGGAGAGCGAACGCGCAGCAACCGCCGCCTCGATGGCCGTTGCGGGCACGCCCATCATCTGCGCCTCGATCACCGACCATTTGCCGGTGCCCTTTTGCCCGGCGCGGTCAACAATCATGTCCACCATGGCCTTTTTGGTCTTCGGGTCCGTCGCTTTCAAGACGGCAGCAGAAATTTCGATGAGGTACGAATTCAGTCTGCCCTTGTTCCATTCCTCAAAAACCGTGCCGATCTCCGATGCGCTCATGCCAGCGCCATCGCGCAGGATGCCGTAGATTTCGGAGATCATTTCCATGTCGGCATATTCGATGCCGTTGTGGATTGTCTTCACGAAATGGCCCGCGCCGTTTTCACCCAGCCACGCCGCGCAGGATTCGCCCTTGAACTTGGCGGAGATGGCGCTCAACACCGGTTCAACGCGCGTCCACGACGATTTCTTGCCGCCGACCATGATCGAAGGCCCATGCCGCGCACCCTCTTCGCCGCCGGAAACGCCCATGCCGATAAAAGTAAGTCCCGTGTCCTTGAGCTCGTCAAACCTGCGGATGGTGTCGCGGAAGTTGGCATTGCCCGCGTCAATAATGATGTCGTTCTTCGAAAGGAGAGTGCGCAGCACAGCGATCTGCTCGTCCACCGCTTCACCGGCCTTGACCATGATGATCACGGGCCGCGGCGGGCGGATGGCGGCGATGAACTCGGCTTCTGACAGGCAGGGAATGATCTTCGATTTCAGCGCGCCTGCATTGGCATGGAAAGCGGTGGTCTTGTCACCCGTGCGGTTCCAGACCGCGATGGGAAATCCCTTTTCCGCAATGTTCAAAGCCAGGTTTGAACCCATCACGCCAAGACCAATCAAACCGATCTCGGCCTCAGCCACTGCATTTGCCATCAAATATCTCCTCCGCGCCGAACCCTGTGACGCGGGCGGGAGACTAGTCAGGAATTTCAGCCGCGTAAACCGGCGCGACGGGTTTCATTCACAGTGAATGTAGCTTGGCCTTCATGAATTATGCTTCCCAGCCGCCTATTCCCTTCACTTCCAAAAAATCATGGATGCCCCAGTCGGCATATTCGCGTCCGTTGCCGGACTGCTTGTAGCCGCCGAACGGCTGGGCTGTGTCCCAATCCGGATGATTGATGTTGACCTGACCCGCACGGATCTGTCGGGCAAGTTTGCGCGCCCGCTCAAGATTGCCGGACTGGATGTAGCCCGCAAGCCCATAAACCGTGTCATTGGCGATTTCGATGGCATCGGCCTCGTCCTTGTACGGCATGATTGCCAGCACCGGCCCGAACACTTCTTCCACAGCAATCGTGTGGTGCCGCTCGACATGGCCGAAGATCGTCGGCTTCACATAGTACCCGTGGTTAAGTCCGCCCGGACGGCCAAGCCCTCCGGCCACAACCGTATTGCCCTCGGCAATCGCCTTGCCGATCAACCCTTGAATCTTGTCGAACTGCGCCTGTGAAACCACCGGCCCAAGCTCGGTCTTCTCATCGCGCGGATCGCCGGTGATAATCTTCGCAGCGGTCGCAGCCGCATATTCAAGCGCCTCGTCATGTCGATCCGCCGGTACCAGCATCCGCGTCGGCGCGTTGCAGCTTTGCCCCGTGTTGGACATGCAAGCGCGCACGCCTTTCGACACGGATTTTTTCAAGTCAGCATCATCCAGAATGATGTTTGGTGACTTGCCGCCAAGTTCCTGAGAAACGCGCTTCACAGTGTCCGCCGCCGTCTTGGCGACTATGATGCCCGCGCGCGTCGAGCCGGTGAATGACATCATGTCAACATCCGGATGTGCAGCAAGCACCTGTCCAACAGAAGGGCCATCGCCATTGACAAGGTTGAACACACCCGCCGGCACGCCCGCATCATGCAGGATCTGCGCGAAGACCAGCGCGTTGGTCGGCGCAAGCTCGGAGGGTTTGAGAACAACCGTGCACCCTGCGGCCAGCGCCGGCGCAACCTTGGTGACAATCTGGTTCATCGGCCAGTTCCACGGCGTGATGAGACCGCACACGCCGATGCCCTCGCGCACAATCCGCGTCTTGCCACGCTGCTCCTCAAATTCGAACGCTTCGAGCGCCGCAATCGCCGCCTCAAAATGCGCGGTGCCGCAATAGGCCTGGCTGTCTTTGGCCATCTCAAGCGGCGCGCCCATCTCGTCCGAAATCGCAGCCGCCATCTCGTCAAGACGTTCATTGAATATCTCAAGAATGCGCCGCAACAGCGCAAGGCGCTCCGCCTTTGTGGTCTGCGAAAAACTCATAAACGACCGCCGCGCAGCAGCCACCGCACGGTTCACGTCCTCCGCGCCCCCGGCAGCAATGGTCTGGCAAACCTCTTCGGTCGCAGGGTTGATGACGTCAATGCGGACGTCGCCTGCGGGTGTCACCCAAGTGCCGTCAATATAAAACTTCAGCGGATCCATCGCAGTCTCCCGTTTGCGCAAACAAATTTGGTGCCACACGATCACACACTCCAAATGCGGCAATTGCAATGGAAGCGACGCATTTGGACAATGTGAGCCAAAATAGAGCAGTTTGGCGCAAATATTTCAGCTTTTCCCCGGCAGGCGGCAATCGCGGTTTTATACAATCTAAATAAACCACAGGTTATCCTCAAGGAAACCACCACGGGTATTTCATGTCGGCCAACCAGATCGTCCGCGACCAGCTCTTTGTCCTGGCGGGTCCCATTATGGCGCTCCTTGCCGTCTGCGTGATGGCAGGCGTGCATCTCTCCATGGGTTTGGACACCGTCACGCTGATGCAGGCGACGGCCCTGTGCGTCGTTTTCGCATTTCTGCCCTTTGCCGTGCGCACGCCGGACCTGTCGCGATATTACGCCATTGTCATGGTGCTGCTGTTCTATTCAACATTGGCCTGGCGCGGCATGGTGCATTTCGGCATGTTCGACGCTGGAACCTACCTCATTTGCCTGTCGCCAATGATTGCAGGCTTCTTCATCGGGCGCGGCTGGGCGACGGTGATGCTGTCGCTGGTTTTCGCCTACGCGGGCGCTGCCATCTACAAGCACACGGCATTTCCCGACATCATCGTGCAAACCATGTCGATGACGGAAATGTATGTCCACGCCGGCATTTTCTGTGCCGCCTCGCTCGGCACTTATGCCGTCACCGTCATCTTCAACACGAAAAGCGAAGGCCATCTGGCCGCACTGAATGCGCTCAACGATGATCTCGAAACCGCTACGCGCAAGGCGCAGGTCGCCGACAAGGCCAAGTCCGAGTTTCTCGCCAACATGAGCCACGAAATCCGCACGCCGATGAATGGCGTGATCGGCATGGCGGAACTTCTTGCCGGAACATCGCTCGACGCCAAACAGCGGCTTTTCGCCCACACGATTGTCAAATCGGGCACCAGCCTGTTGACGATCATCAATGACATTCTCGACTTCTCAAAGATTGAGGCCGGACAGATGACGCTCGACCATGCACCGTTCGACCTGCGCGAAACCATCGACGACGTCGCCGCCATCATCGCCCCGCGCATCGGCCATAAGAGAGTTGCGCTGAACGTCCGCGTTGCGCCAAATGTTCCGGCGGCACTTTTGGGCGACAGCGGGCGCATCCGCCAGATATTGATCAATCTGATCGGCAATGCGGTGAAGTTCACCGACGAGGGCGATGTCTTCGTCGAGGTGACCTGCAAGACCAGCCACCACAATCCGGGCGACACGGCGGAACTGGCTGTGCAGATCAGGGACACCGGAATCGGCATGCGGCCGGACGATTGCGAAAAAATATTCCGCAAATTCTCGCAAGCCGACGGGTCCTCAACCCGCACGCATCAAGGCACCGGCCTTGGCCTCTCCATTGCCACCTCGCTGGCCTCCATGATGTGTGGCAACATCACCGTCACCAGCGAACTTGGCAAGGGCTCCACATTCACGGTCTCACTCAAACTCGAAGTGGCGCAGCGCATGGAGACAAAACACGTCGCAGCACTGCCAGTGCCGGGCAAGCGCGTGCTGGTGGTTGACGACAATCAGGTCAACCGCGCAATCCTTCTGGAACAAATGCGTTTCTGGCAACTCGACTGCGCCGCCGTTGCATCCGCTGACAAGGCGCTGGCGTTTCTGGAGCGCGCAGCGGCCATTCCTGTTGAGATTGATCTTGTCATTCTCGACTTCCAGATGCCGGGGTCAGACGGAAAATCGCTGCTGTCGCATATGCGCAGCGACAACCGTTTCACCGATATTCCAGTCATTCTCCTGACATCAGTCGATACCGCCAAGAATGACACCGAAATGGCCGCACTCAATCTTCAGCCCGCGCTGGTCAAACCGGTCCGCTCCACGCTGCTGCTCGAAACCGTGTCAAGTGTTTTGAGCACAAAGAAGGCGAAGGCTCCAATCACCGCCGCGCCATTAATTGAAATCAAAAACACCACGGCACCCGTTCAAATCCAGCCGGTCACTGAGCCGCCCGCGTTCGAAGCCATTTTGCCCGATGACGCAGCCTTCGACATCATCGTCGCCGAAGACAATGACATCAACCAGCTCGTCATCTCGCAGTATCTTGACACCACGCCCTACTCCTATCTCGTCGTCGAAAATGGCCGCAAAGCGGTCCACGCCTGCCGGAAATACCAACCGAAGCTGATCCTGATGGATATTTCCATGCCCGAAATGAACGGCAAAGAAGCCACAGGTGCGATCCGCGCACTTGAAACTTTGGAAGGCGGCCGAGTGCCAATCGTCGCTTTGACAGCGCACGCGCTCAATGGCGACATGGAAGACTGCATCGATGCCGGCATGGACTATTACGTGTCAAAGCCGGTAAATTTCGCGCTCCTGTCTGCCATCATGGCCGAACATCTTGGAGCATGGGCGGAAAGCGAAGCGGCATAGGCGCTGCTCTTTATCAGATACGCCGGAACCTTTGCGCCTTGCAAAGAGTTTATCCCTTAAAGGGGCCGCGTCATGGACATGCAACACGCAAAATCACCCGTCAAAACAGCGTCAGCGACTGATCCGGTTTGCAAAATGGCGGTTGATCCCGCGACAACCCAATGGAAGACCGACCACAAGGGCAAGCCCTACTTTTTTTGCAGCGGTTCTTGTCGCACCAAATTCATCGCCAATCCCGGAAAATATTTGGCTCAAGATACAAGCGCGGCAGAGCCAATGGCCGAAGGGACACTCTACACCTGCCCAATGCACCCTGAAATCCGGCAGACCGGACCGGGATCATGCCCGATCTGCGGCATGGCGCTGGAACTGCTGGTGATTTCAGCGGAAAGCGGGCCCAATCACGAACTCGCCGATATGACACTGCGATTTTGGATCGGCCTTGTGCTGACACTGCCGGTCTTTGCGCTGGAAATGGGCAGCCACATAATCAATCTGCACGGGATGGTCGCTCCGCAAACGTCCAATTACGTCGGCCTTGTCTTTGCAACGCCAGTCGTCTTCTGGGCCGGTTGGCCGTTCATCGAGCGTGGATGGAAGTCGCTCACCACCCGAAATCTCAACATGTTCACGTTGATTGCCCTCGGCACACTGGTCGCGTGGATTTTCAGCGTCGTGGCGACGCTGGCCCCGCAAATGTTCCCTCAAGCGCTGCGCCAGAGTGATGGAGCGGTCGCAGTCTATTTCGAGGCGGCAGCCGTGATCACAGTGCTGGTTCTGCTCGGTCAGCTGCTCGAACTTCGCACGCGCGAATCCACATCGGGCGCCTTGCGCGCCTTGATGGATTTGGCGCCCAAGCAGGCCCGGCTTGTGCGCGAAGACGGCACGGAAGAGGATGTGCCCGTCGAGCATGTCGCGCAAGGGGCAACGCTGCGCGTGCGTCCGGGCGAAAAGGTTCCCGTTGATGGCATCGTGCTCGAAGGGTCCGGATTGGTCGACGAGTC
>JANPEK010000337.1:0-13150 GCA_031422915.1 Phyllobacteriaceae bacterium
CCGCTTCATCAACCAGCAACAGCTCATCATCCTCCAGCACAAATGATCGCACCTTGGCGGCCAATGCCAGCCAGTCTGTTTCCGCTTTCATCGCCTCTTCGCCGCATGCCATTTTGGTGACGCCGACTATGGACAGCGTCAGCGAGGAGCCGTCGTCGGTTTCGACGTAGGTGCCGAAGCCGCGGTTGCAGCCGGTGAAGGTGGCGATTTTGCCGTTGTCGAAGGCGAGTGTCTGGTCAGACGAGCCGGACGCGACCCACGAGGTGCCGGAGAGCAAGGCGGTCATGACAAGGGCGGCTGGAGACATGTGTGCGGGCTCCTGAACGTGGCAATTTTCCTTGGCGCAGCGCTGTGGCGAATTCGCGGCGAACGTGGAACTTGGAGACAAATGCCTTTCAGAGGTAACTGTCCCCGGCCTCACGACCCGCGATAGGTTGAATAGGCCCAAGGGCTGACGAGCAGCGGCACGTGGTAGTTGCCTTCGCCATCGGCAATCCAGAAGCGGACGGGGACGACATCGAGGAAGGGCGGATCGGCCTGCTCGGTGCCTTGCATGGTGAAATAGTCGGCGACGAAGAAGCGCAGCTCGTAATGGCCGATTTCGAGCGTGGCGTCTTCGAGCAGCGGCTCGTCGGTGCGCCCGTCAGCGTTGGTGAGCACGTCCTTGACATGCTCGAGTTCGCCCTCGGCAATGCGCACCAGCACAATGCGCATTTCGGCGGCCGGGCGGCCTGATGCCGTGTCGAGAACGTGGGTGGAGAGCTTGCCCATAAGAAACCTTTCAGGAGATGAGATCGGCGAGCCGGAAGCCGGCAATGCGGGCGATCTGCCTCAGAGCTTCAGACTTTTCAGATTCGGCCCCATTCAACAAGCGGGTTTCGAAGGCGGCAAGGATCGAATGCTTGTCATGGCCGCGCACGGCCAGGATGAAGGGGAAGTCGAATTTGGCCTTGTAGGCATCGTTGAGGCGGTGGAAGTTGGCGAATTCGTCCGGTTTGAGTGTGTCGAGGCCTGCGCCTTTCTGCTCGGACGTGGATTCGGCGGTGAGTTCGCCTGCCAGTGCGGCTTTGCCTGCAAGGTCGGGGTGAGCGCGGATGAGGGTGAGTTGTTGGTCAATGCTTGCTAGAGCGACGACTTGGACCATCGCGGTGCGGAGGGATTCGACCGTCTCGAACGGCGCGGCCACGAATGCGCCTTCGGCGACCCATGGCGAGTGTTCGAAGATGGCGCCGAGAGTTTGCGTGAAGGCGGGTTTGGGGAGGGTGTTGAGGGTGGCGAGGTTCATCGCGCAGTCCCCTTTCCGTCGGCTTCGCCGACACCTCTCCCCAAAGGGGCGAGGTTAAAGCGCAAGAGCCCGGATTTAACCCCGCCCCGCTTGCGGGGAGAGGGTCCGCAGGACGCGAAGCCGACGGAGAGGGGACTGCACAAACACCTCACCCCGCCACTCTCTTTCTCAACTTCCCGATGGCCTCCAGCACGTGCTCTGGCGTTGCTGGCGCTTCCAAATCGGGGGCAAACCTGTTGCCACCAATCGAGGCAATCGCATCGCGTATCGCCAGCCACACCGAGATCGCCAGCATCAGCGGCGGTTCGCCGATGGCTTTGGAGCGGAAGACGGTTTCTTCCTTGTTGGGCAACTGGTCGAGCAGCGAGACATTGAAAACCGGCGGCACGTCGCGGGAGCCGGGGATCTTGTAAGTGGACGGGCCGACCGTGCGCAGGCGCCCATCCTTGTCCCACCACAGTTCCTCGCAGGTGACCCAGCCCATGCCTTGCACGAATGCGCCTTCGATCTGGCCCAAGTCAATCGCCGGATTGAGCGGCGTGCCGACGTCCTGCACGATGTCGGCGCGCAGGCACCGGGTCTCGCCCGTCAGCGTGTCGATGGCGACTTCGGCGACTGCCGCGCCATAGGAGAAGTAGAAAAACGGACGGCCCCGCATGGTCTTGCCGTCCCAGTGGATTTTCGGCGTCTTGTAGAAGCCGGCCTCAGACAGTTGCACGCGTTTCAACCAGCTCATTTTGGCGAGTTCGCCAAACGAGACAGACTCATTGTTGGCGTGGACGCGGCCTTCGCGGAAGGTGATGATTTCATCGCCCGCGCCAAAATGATCAGCGGCAACTTTGGTCATACGTCCACGGATGGCGGTGGCAGCATTGAAGGCTGCCATGCCGTTGAGGTCCGAGCCGGTCGAGGCTGCGGTGGCAGACGTGTTGGGCACCTTGCCTGTCGCAGTCGCCGTGATCTTGATGGCGTCCATCTCGATCTGGAACACGTCGGCGACAACCTGCGCGACCTTGATGAACAGGCCCTGCCCCATCTCGGTGCCGCCATGGTTTAGGTGGACCGAGCCATCCTGATAGACATGGACCAGCGCACCCGCCTGATTGAGCGCGGTCAAATTGAACGAAATGCCGAACTTGATCGGCATCATCGCGAGGCCTCGCCGGATGATCGGGTTTGCGGCATTGTGCGCATCGATTTCGGCGCGACGGCGGTCCCATTCGGCATTGGCCAAAACTGCTTCGATTACCTCCGGCAGGCGATTGTCCTCGACCGGCTGGCCGTAGGGCGTCACCTCGCCGGTCTCGGGACCGTAATAGTTGATGCGGCGCAGTTCGTTTGGGTCGATCCCGGCCTCGCGGGCAATCGTGTCCATGATCGATTCGATGGCGATAACGCCCTGCGGGCCGCCGAAGCCGCGAAAGGCAGTGTTGGAGACTGTGTTGGTCTTGCAGGCATGGCCGATGAAATGGCCGTTGGGGATGAAATAGGCATTGTCGGTGTGGCACAGCGCGCGGGCGATCACGGGTCCGGTCAGGTCCGGCGTGTTGCCGGCACCTGCGAGATATTCGACGTTGAGCGCCGTGATGCGGCCCCGATTATCAATCCCGGCCCTCCAGTTGGCCACCATGTGGTGGCGCTTGCCGGTGGCGGTCATGTCGTCGCGGCGGCGTAGGCGCAGTTTCACCGGACGGCGCGTATATCTGGCAAGCAGCGCGGCGGCCCCCGCGATAATAGTCGGCTGGCTTTCCTTGCCGCCGAACCCGCCGCCCATCCGGCGGACCTGGCACTCGACCTTGCTGGCCGGGATGCCAAGGATTCCAGCCATATGGTGCTGCACTTCGGTCGGGTGCTGGGTGGAAGAATGGACGAGCATGTCGTCGTCCTCGCCCGGAATGGCATAGGCGATGTGGGTTTCGAGATAGAAGTGATCCTGCCCGCCGATGATCTGGCGTCCAGTGTAGATGCGGTCAGCAACGGCAAAACCGGCAGCCACATCACCTTCGGCCACGGTTTGCGACGGCTGAACGTAGCTTTTGGCGGCATGCGCAGCTTCGACATCGAGCACCGCTGGCAGTGGCTCGATATCGAGCTTCACTGCGTTGGCTGCATTCACAGCCTGGGCCATTGTTTCGGCGGCAACCGCGCCGATCACGCAACCGCGAAAATCAACGATCTCTTGCGCAAACAGCAATTCGCCATGCAAAATCGGGCCGACTTCATTGTGACCTGGAATGTCTTTGGCCAAAACAATCCGAGCCACACCCGGCATGGCCAATGCGGCGGCGACATCAACAGACTTCAGCCTGCCATGCGCAACCGGCGACAGGATCAGCGCGGCATGCAGTGTGCCGGGCAGTTCGGGCATGTCATCAATGTAGGCGGCAGTGCCCGTGACGTGTTTCAGCGCGCTGTCATGGGCAAGGCCCTTGCCGACGATCCGGCGTTCGATCACGCTCATGCCATCACCTCGACAGGTTCGCCCTTCAACTCCGCGCCAAGGCGGATGGCAAGATTGCCCGCCACCTCCGTTCGGTAATCAGATGTCCCGCGCCAGTCTGAAAGCGGCTTGAACGCGGCGCGGATTGCTTCTGCTGCGCCTGCAAATGCCGCGTCCGAAACCGGCTTGCCGATCAACGCGGCTTCCGCCGTCGGCACCCGCCGCGAGGTTGCGGCCATGCCGCCGTAGGCGATGCGGGCGGATGCGATGATGCCATCGCGGATCACCAAATTGAACGCGCCGCAGACTGTCGAGATATCCTGATCGTAGCGCTTGGAGATTTTCCAGACACGGAAGTGCTGGCCCGGAACCAGCTTCGGCACCGTCACCGATTTGATGATTTCATCGCCATGCAGCGCCGTTTTGCGATAATCGAGGAAGAAGTCTTCCAGCGGCATGGAATGCTCGCCCCGTGCCGACGCCAGCGTGATCGTTGCGCCCAGCGCAATCAATGCAGGCGGGCCGTCGCCGATCGGGCTGGCGGTGCCGATGTTGCCGCCGATGGTGCCCATGTTGCGGATCTGGGTGGAGCCGAAGCGGCGCAAAAGCACGGCGAGCGACGGGTACGCATCGGCGGTCTTTTCGAGAATTTCAGACCATGTGACAGCAGCTCCGAAATGCCAATAAGCCTTGTCTTCGGTGATCGCGCGCAGTTCTTTTACGGCGCCTGTCCATAAAGCAGACGGCCACGCGGTCTCATGTTCTGCAAGCGCCACGCCAAGATCTGTTGCACCTGCGACAATGATTGCCTGCGGGTTGGCGGCGCGCACTGCGAAGAAGTCCTCAAGGGTTGCCGGGCGATGAAAAACACTGCCGGATGAATCCGTTGCCGATGCAGGTGGATGTTTTGATTCAACGAGAGGTATGGCGGCAACGCCTGCTTTCGCCACAGCTTTTGCCGCCTCGACAATCGGCTTGTAGCCGGTGCAGCGGCAGAGGTTTCCGGCAAGCGCATCGTGGATTTCGCTTTCGCCGGGGTTGGCATTTTCTGACAGCAAACCGGCGAGCGAGACGACGATGCCCGGTGTGCAGAAGCCGCATTGGGACGAGCCATTCTGCGCCATTGCGACCTGAATCGGGTGCACAGTTTCGGAACCCAGCCCCTCGACCGTGATGATGCCACGGCCTTCGATCTGGCCCACTGCAAGGATGCAGGAGTTGACCGCGGCAAAGCCGGAACCGTCCGGCTTTGACATCAGGATTGTGCACGCGCCGCAGTCGCCCTCGGCGCATCCCTCTTTCGTGCCGGTCAAGCGCTTGTGTGCGCGCAGCCATTCGAGCAGCGTGGTGTCGGGACGGCATTGTGCAGCCGCCGGTTTGCCATTCAAGGTGAAGCTTGTCTTGTCGTCGATCATCATTATCCGGTCATTTTGGTTCAGTATCAGGCGATGGTAAAGCCCTCACCCTCGTAGAAATGTTCCTGCAGGTTGTTGCCCGGTCCGGAGCGGTCGATGACGATAAAGTCGCAGACCGTTTCCAGACAAAGCAGCGGATGGTGCCAGATGTTGCGGCCATAGTTTACGCCCTGCCCACCAGTTGCCAGAAAGGCCCGTGGCGCTATGGGCATGCCATTGTCATCGTCAGCAACAACCAGCAAAAACGGGAACTTGCCTATTGGAATGAAGGCTTGGCTTCCCAGCGGGTGGCGCTCGACCATCTTGATTGATACCGGCAGCGTGAACGGTTGGCCGCGGAAAATCGAGACGATGGCTTTTCCACCTTCAGACGCAACATCTATCGCCATCAGATCATGGAAGCGCTCGGTCGAGCCGCTGTTGATGATGCGCAGTTCCGCTCCATCGGTCTCGATGACATCGCCGAAGGGCGCAAATGCTTTCTTGGTAAGCGGCTCGATGTTTATCGTTTTTGCTGCCATCAAGTGCCTGCCGGTTGGGTCTTTGCCCAATGGCGGGCAATGTCGATGCGCTTGGCCACCCAGACTTTGTCGTGGCTTTGGACGTAGTCAAGAAAGCGGGCAAGAGCTGCGGCGCGGCCCGGACGGCCGACCAGGCGGCAGTGCAGGCCGATGGACAGCATCTTCGGCGATCCGTCCGCGCCTTCGGCATAAAGTACGTCGAATGAGTCCTTCAGGTAGCTGAAAAACTGGTCGCCGGAATTGAAGCCCTGCGGCGTGGCAAAGCGCATGTCGTTGCTGTCGAGCGTGTATGGAACGATGAGCTGATGCTTTGCGCCATCGGCCACCCAATAGGGCAGATCATCGGCGTAAGTGTCTGAATAATAGTCAAACCCGCCCTCTTCCATCACCAGTTTCAACGTGTTTTCCGAGCAGCGGCCAAGATACCAGCCCAGCGGCCGCTCGCCGATCAACGCCGTGTGAATGCGGATGGCCTCATGCAGATCGGCACGCTCTTGATCGATAGGCGTGTCGCGGTAATCGACCCACTTGAGGCCGTGCGTGGCGATTTCCCAGTTGGCTTCCATCATTGCGGCCAGTTGCTCCGAAGCGCGGGCCAGCGCTGTGGCAACGCCATAGACTGTCACATCCATCTTGCGCTGCGTGAACATGCGCCACAGCCGCCAAAATCCGGCGCGCGCGCCGTATTCATAGATGGATTCCATGTTCATGTGCCGCTGGCCGGGCCATGGCGCAGCTCCGACGATTTCGGACAGAAACGCCTCGGACGCCTTGTCGCCATGCAGGATGCAGTTCTCGCCGCCCTCCTCGTAGTTGACGACAAACTGCACCGCGATATTGGCACCACCCGGCCATTTGGCATCAGGCGGAGTGCGGCCATGACCAGTCATGTCTCGCGGATAGGATGCTTTTGCCAAATCGAACACGTCACTGCCCCGTTTGATGCATCTTTGGCATGATGCAAAATTTTATCAACTGGTCAAACCATGGCGGATGTGTTCGATCGCGGGCTGTTCCGGGACGTGCGACTGAATAAGATGTAGTTGCCATTGTCCATTTTATCTATTTTCTTCAACAAGTTAGCACCTGATTGGCAAATGGTATCCGCGTTTGGTGTTGCAATCCGGCCATGGAAATGCTTTAATTTGTGCACAGCACAATAAATCTCGGTGGGGCGCAAAGACCGGGACAAAAATGATAAAAAGTATGGTTTCGAGTGGTAGTGGTCGGTTGAAGCGCAGCCTTGGCGCAATTCATGACCTGTTGATGGCTGGATTGTCGTTTTTGGCGGCGAATTTTGGCGTCACTGCGCTCATTGGCATTCCTGTCACGCCGGGAATCTTTGAAAAGACATTGCTGTTTGTCGTCTTGAGTGCGGTGGTTTTCTTCATTTTCGAGCTCAATCGCGGCTCCTGGCGCTATGCGTCCATCCCTGACCTTTTGGCAATCATGAAGTCGGCGACACTGGCTGTGCTGATCTATGTGCTTGTCATTTTCACCTACAGCCGTGGCGCGGGATTTTCCCGGCTTGTTCCCGTGCTGTTGTGGTTTTTCCTGATTCTGGCTTTGGCTGGTCCCCGCATTGTTTACCGCATGGTGCGTGAACGCGGGTGGGTTGGCCTGCTGCGCGAAGGCAACAAAGTTCGGCCCGGTTCGAAAACCATTCTTGTCTACAAGGCAAACGAGATTTCCGACGCCTATGTGCGCGCTGTCAAGGCGAGACGGGACTCCAAGATTCACATTGCGGGTATCGTCGACAATTCAGCAAAAAAGGGCACCAGAACGATTCAGGGCCTCAAAATTGTCGGCGGAACCAACAATATCGCGAAAATTGTTGCCCAATTATACGAAAACCAGGGTATTCGCGTTGAAGAATTGGCCATCGCCGACCATAAACTCGACAAGAAGACGCTGAGTGAGCTTGTCACGCTGGCCGGTGATGCGGGCATTCGCGTCAGCCACATTCCCGATATCGTCAAGACAACCGACACGAGCCGCGCGACGAGCCTTGATCCGCAGCCGATTGTTTTGTCCGACCTACTCGGGCGTCCGGAAGTCAAATACAATCTGATTGAAGTCACGCGCTTCATTGATGGCAAAACCGTGCTTCTGACCGGTGCCGGCGGCTCGATCGGCTCGGAACTTGCCCGGCAAATCGCGGCGTTCAATCCACGACGTCTCGTCATTGTCGATATGTCAGAGCATTTCCTCTACACAATCGACATGGAGCTGCGCGAGAAGTTTCCCGAGCTTGACATTATTGCTCGCATTGCGGACATCCGCGACGAGAAGCGGGTTGATAGTCTGTTTGGCAAATATCGGCCTGACGTCGTCTTCCACGCTGCCGCGATCAAGCATGTGCCGCTGGCTGAGCAGAATATCGCCGAAACCATCAAGACCAACGTGTTGGGCACCCGCAATTGCGCGTTGGCGGCAATCAAGAACAAGGCTGCCGTGTTCGTGATGATTTCGACCGACAAGGCGGTCAACCCGACCAACGTGATGGGCGCAACCAAGCGGGCGGCGGAAAGCTATTGTCAGGCGCTTGATCTGCAGGAACACGGCACCCGCTTCAAAACCGTGCGGTTCGGCAATGTTCTTGGCTCCAATGGTTCGGTTGTGCCGCGTTTTGCGGCGCAGATTGCCAAGGGTGGACCGGTCACGGTCACGCATCAGAACATCGTGCGCTATTTCATGACCATTCCGGAGGCCGTGCGTCTGGTGTTGCAGGCGTCTTCGATGGGTATGACATCCAACGAGGAGCGCGGCAAGATCATCGTGCTCGACATGGGCGAGCCGGTGCGCATCGCTGACTTGGCAGAACGGATGATCAGGCTGGCCGGATACCGGCCGAATATCGATATTGGCATTGAGTATGTCGGCTTGCGACCCGGTGAGAAGCTGTTTGAAGAGCTGTTTGACGAGCGTGAGGTGCAGGACGCGGCGCGGCATGAAAACTACATTGTTGCCTCGCCGCGCGTGGTTGAGCTTGCGACAATCGAGAAAATCGTCAACGCGATGGCGGCTGCCATCAGCAGCGAAAATGCCCTCGCGGCGCTCGCCAAGCTGCGGATTGCGGTTCCGGAATACGAGGACATCAGCGAGAGAGCTTTGGAAGATCCGGTCGTCCTGAAAGTGACCAAGCCTGCGGCGCAGAACGTGTTGTCGATTGTCAAAGCTTAGAGAGTCCGGCGGCAGGGCATGAATACGTCTGTTGCTGAAGGCTGGCCTGTCGCTGATATTGACCTTGACAGCAGCGTGTTTGGGGATGGCCGAGTTGTTTGTGTCACTGCGCCAAATCCCGGCCCTTTCACCTTCAATGGCACCAACAGCTACATCATCGGCACCGACAGTCTGGTTGTAATTGATCCCGGTCCCGACAGCGATTTGCATTATGACGCCCTATTGGATGCAATCGCCGGGCGACCGGTTACGCATGTTTTTGTGACGCACACGCACCGTGACCACTCGCCGCTCGCCCGGAGGCTTGCGGCGCATACGGGCGCACTCTGCCTCGCCGAAGGGCCGCATCGCTACACCGGCGGGCATGTTGCAGGCGATGGCAATGTGCTTGATGCCAGTGCGGATCTGGAATTCATGCCGGACCGCCGCCTCGTCCACAATGAGCTGGTTGATTGCGGCGGGTTCGCAATCCGCGCAATTGCGACGCCCGGTCATGCTGAAAACCACATGGCGTTCGCGCTTGAGGGCTCGGGCATCCTGTTCTCCGGCGATCATGTCATGGGCTGGGCGACAACCATCGTCGCACCTCCGGACGGGTCGATGGAAAGCTATCTCAATTCGCTGACGCTGCTGGCAAAGCGCAAGGATCGCGTGTTTCTGCCGGGCCATGGCGACCCGGTGCACACTCCGCAACGCCATGCCCGTGCGCTCAAAGCCCACCGGCTTGCGCGCGAGGCGGCGATCTTGCAGCGTGTGCAAGCGGGAGATACGCAATTGTCCGCCATTGTCGCCAGCGTTTATCACGCCACTGACAAACGGTTGCACGGCGCTGCGGCGCTTACCGCGCTTGCGCATCTTGAACGGCTCGCCGCGCACGGCAAGATCGTGATTGACGGCGAGCCCGGCTTTTCTGCCGTGTTCAAATCCGTCTGATCGTGTGGCCTGTCAGCCGGGTGTGCCGGACTGGATACGCAGATCAAGCGCGTTCATGAATGCAACGATGCGACGGGCGTTTGCCCCAAGGTCCGCAGCGCCGAAGCGCGAGGCACTGCGCATGTCCACATAGGCGGATTCGCCCTCGTCGGTCACACGGATCACCACATCATCCTTGAACCCGAGTATCGCAGTCGTCACGGTCGCCTCGATGATCCATTCACCGTTGGGCTGCGCAACCGGCCTGCCATAGGTTAAAGTCCAGCCGGTTTCTGCGGCGAGTTCGCTGACCTGAACGGCAATTCCATCGGCAGACAGTTGGTAGCGCCGCCCGGTCACATCCGGGTAATATTGCTTTTGCAACACGGCGTTGACGCGCGGTGGCTCGTTTGTGTTGATGCCCGACCCCAATACCGGGCGCGATGAAAAATGCGGCGGGTCTTGCGTGTCGGTGGCGATGTCTGACAAATGTGCGGTCGTCTGCGACAGCCAGACGACAGCGGCGGCAGGTGCGAGTACCGGCAAGCAAAACAGCAGCGCCAACGCCGAGCGCCGCCCGCCAATGGCTGCATCGCGCCACAGCGAGCGCAGTCCAGCCAAGGCAAGCAAACCGCCAGCCATCGCAAGGCCAAGCGCTGCCAGCAGCACCAGAATGAAATTCTGCTCGGACAGCGATCCAAACCTGTGCGACAGAATGGCAACGCCCGCCAGCACCGGCGAGAATACGGCTGGCGGCATCGCCCACCGTGCCGCCATTGATTGCCGCCGCACATATTCCCGGCGCATCATGTCAATCGGTCCTTGCTCATCGCGGGGTTGATAGCGGCTCGGTGGCCCAAGTGCAAACCGCCGGCAGGCACCGATTTCGCTGCAAACATCCTTCGCCCCATTATCGCCTTGAATGCTAAGCAAGTTGGTTAAAGGGGGGCATGTTGCAAGGGAGCGTCACATGCCACAAGTCAATCAGGTCATCGCGCCGGTCAACAACAAGGCAATTCAAAGCCTGACCGCGCATCAAGCCAATCCGGATCTGGAGAATGTCGAGCTCTTGATGGCGCTGGAAGCGCAAAATCTTGTCGGCTCCGGCTTCGACACTTCCGTGCGGCGCGCGGCAGAGGCAATCGGCGCAGAGTTTCTGTTCAATATCCCTGCCCCATCGAGCCTTCCATTTCAACGCGCTGCGCTGGTTCGTCTTGCAGAAGGCGACAACCAGATTATTCTGGTGACGCTCAGCGACGACGGCGTGACGATGGATGCGCAGACCGAGCGTAAGGATACCGCCCACCTGTTCCGCCTTGGCGAGGCATGGCTGGCGGTTGCCAATCAGTTCCGGAAACTGTCTTAAGCGACGGCATTCTTGAGCACTTCGCGCTGGCGAATGGCGGCTTGCGCTGCGGCGAGCCTGGCGATCGGAACACGGTAAGGCGAGCAGGACACGAAATCGAGGCCGGTTTCCTCAAAAAACTGGATCGATTCCGGTTCGCCGCCATGCTCGCCGCAGACGCCCAATGCAATGTCCGGACGCGTGGCGCGGCCGCGCTCGCAGGCGATGCGGATCATTTCGCCCACGCCCTCACGGTCAAGCGTCATGAACGGATCGCGCGCCATCAGGCCCTTTTGCATGTAAGTGTTCATGAAATTCGACGCGTCATCGCGCGAGATGCCGTATGTAGTCTGCGTCAAATCATTGGTGCCGAACGAGAAGAATTCCGACGCCTCGGCAATCGCCCCGGCGCGCATCGCCGCACGCGGCAGCTCGATCATGGTGCCAACCAGATAGGTGAACTCAACGCCGGTTTCGAGGATGACTTGCTTTGCAACCTCGGCAATCCGCAATTTGACGAATTCCAGCTCCTTCATCATGGACACCAACGGCACCATGATTTCGGCAACTACGGGCATGCCGGTGGTTTTGCCCGCCTCGACAGCCGCCTCGAATATCGCCCGTGACTGCATTTCGGCAATCTCAGGGTAGCTGATCACCAGACGGCAGCCGCGATGGCCGAGCATCGGGTTGAACTCGTGCAACGCGTCAATCCGGTCGCGTAGCTTTTCAACTGCAAGGCCCATGGCGGACGCGACTTCGACAACCTCAGCAAAATCCTTGGGCAGGAATTCGTGCAGCGGCGGGTCCAAGAGCCGGATGGTGACCGGCAGACCTGCCATCATTTCAAACAGTTCAATAAAATTCTTGCGCTGGATCGGCAACAGCCGTGCGAGCGCCGCGCGACGCTCAGCTTCCGTTTCAGCGATGATCATTTCGCGCATGGCGCTGATGCGCTCTTCATCGAAGAACATCTGCTCCGTACGGCAAAGGCCAATGCCCTCGGCCCCGAACATTTTCGCCACGCGTGCATCAGCGGGGGTGTCGGCATTGGCACGTACCTTCATGCGCCGCGCCTTGTCCGCCCACTCCATCACGGTCGCAAATTCGCCGGACAGTTCGGGTTGAAGCATCGGCACCGCGCCCTTGAGCACCTGCCCCAAGCCGCCATCAATTGTGATGACATCGCCGCGCTTGAGGCGCATGCCTGCGCCAATCAGAACGCCGCTCTTGAGATCCACTTTCAGGTTGCCGGCACCGGTGACGCACGGCTTGCCCATGCCGCGCGCGACGACTGCCGCATGGCTGGTCATGCCGCCGCGCGTTGTCAGCACGCCTTCGGCTGCGTGCATGCCATGCACATCTTCGGGGCTGGTTTCCGATCGGACGAGAATGCTTTTGCGGCCGTCCAGCTTCAAGCGCTCGGCTTCTTCGGACGAAAACACGATCTCGCCGGTCGCCGCGCCCGGCGATGCCGGAAGGCCGGAGCCGACCACTATCCGCTCGGCTGTCGGATCAATCATCGGATGCAGCAGTTGGTCGAGCGCTGACGGGTCAATGCGCAGCAGCGCCTCGTCGCGGGTGATGATGCCTTCCGCTGCCATGTCCACGGCGATGCGCAGTGCGGCACGCAAGGTGCGCTTGCCACTTCGCGTTTGCAGCATCCAGAGCTTGCCGCGCTCAATGGTGAATTCAATGTCCTGCACGTCGCGGAAATGGCGTTCAAGCCTGTCTGCCACTGACAGCAATTCCGCGAATGCCGATGGCATGGCAAGTTCCAGCGACAGATCGCCGGATTTCGCTGTGGCCTTGGCCGCATCGCGCCCGCGCTCGGTCAGGCTCTGTGGTGTGCGAAGGCCCGCAACAACATCCTCGCCCTGCGCATCCGGCAGAAACTCGCCATAAAGCCCCTTTTCGCCCGTCGATGGATCGCGGGTGAAGGCAACGCCCGTGCAGGACTCCTTGCCCATGTTGCCGAACACCATCGCCTGAACAGTGACCGCTGTGCCCCAGTCATCCGGGATGGTGTGCAGCCGTCTGTAAGTCACA
>JANPEK010000338.1:0-8984 GCA_031422915.1 Phyllobacteriaceae bacterium
GGCGTCGGCAAGGAAGGTTTCACCTGGCGCGGTACGCAGAAGATTTCCAACAAGAAGGAATGGCCGGACTGGCGTCCGCCCGCCGAAATGATCCAGCGCGTGCGCGAAAAGGAAGGCCGGATTTTGCCTGTCCATATGGAAGGCGGGCCGGAAAATCCGCTTGGCGCGCGCGCCATGTATTTGGGCAGCACGCTTTACCGCATTCACGGCACCAACCAGCCGTGGACAATCGGCCACAATGTCTCGTCCGGCTGCATCCGCATGCGCAACGAGGATGTGGTTGATCTTTACGAGCGGGTAAGTGTCGGGACGACCGTGGTCGTCATGTGACCATTTTAGTTATGGGGTGTCGGGCAAGAACGGCACAAGTTCGAACCACGCAAAGAAGCGGCGCCGGGGGACGGTGTCGCTTTTTTTATTTTGACTTACTCCAATTTGACCGGCTTCTCCCCGCCGTAGGCCCATTCGAGCAATTCAACCGTGTGCACCACCGGAAGGCGGGAGGCTGAGGCTATCTGGGTCATGCAGCCGATGTTGCCTGCGGCGACGATGACTGCGCCGGTGGCTTCGATGTTTTTGACCTTTCGGTCGCGCAGGGTTTTGGCTATGTCGGGCTGCATGATGTTATAGGTGCCGGCCGAGCCGCAGCAGAGGTGGCCTTCCGCCGGTTCGCGCACGATGAAGCCTGCCTTGGTGAGCAAGTCTTTCGGTTGTTTGGTGATTTTCTGCCCGTGCTGGAGCGAGCAGGCAGAGTGATAGGCGACCGAGAGGCCGGTGCGCAGGCGCGGGGCGGGGAGGTCGAGTGTGGCGAGATACTCGGTGATGTCTTTGGCGAGACTGGAAATTTTCGCCGCCTTGGCCGCATAGACCGGATCGGCTTTCAGCATGTGGCCATAGTCTTTGACCGTCGTGCCGCAGCCGGATGTGGTGATGAGAATCGCGTCCAGCCCCTCGCCTTCGATTTCTTTCATCCACGCGTCGATGTTGGCCTTGGCAAAGGCGTGTGCGTCGTGTTCGCGGCCCATGTGATGCACCAGCGCGCCGCAACAGCCCTCGCCTTTCGGCTTCACGGTTTCGATGCCAAAGCGAGCGAGAAGACGTTCGGTGGTGGCGTTGATGCCGGGGTCGAGTACGGATTGGGCGCAGCCTGCGAGGATGGCGACCCGGCCTTTGCGTTCGGTGATGGTGACGGGCTTGGTATCAGGAGCTTGCGGTAGCGACTTTGGTGCGAGGCGGAGCATGGCGGCCAAGGGCTTGAAGGCGCTGACTTTTTCCAGCCATGGCGCGAATGGACGACCAAGGCTTGCCAGCTTCAGCGCGGTTCGGAAGCGTGCCGGATAGGGCAGCACAAAGGCCAGCGTGTTGCGGATCATCCGGTCGATCAGCGGGCGCCTGTATGTGGTTTCGATGTGGGCGCGGGCGTGATCTATGAGATGCATGTAATCGACGCCGGACGGACAGGTGGTGGTGCAGGCGAGGCAGGACAGGCAACGGTCTATGTGGGTGACAATCTCCGCATCCGCCGCGCGACCATTTTCCAGCATGTCCTTGATGAGGTAGATCCGCCCGCGCGGGGAATCCAGCTCATTGCCGAGCGTCACGTAAGTCGGGCATGTCGCGGTGCAAAAGCCGCAATGCACACATTTGCGCAGAATGGATTCGGCTTCGGCGATTTTCGGGTCGGCGAGTTGGGCGAGGGTGAAAGAGGTTTGCATGTCAGTCCCTCATCCCAAACTCGTCATTCCGGGGCCGCGCAGCGGAACCCGGAATCCAGAGCGCAGTGTTTAGATATGAATCACCGAAATCAGGGCGATTTTGGGAAAGACGCTGAGTGCTGCACCACACGTCCGCTGTCGGCGCTCTGGATTCCGGGTTCCGCTGCGCGGCCCCGGAATGACGGATGGCACGGGGGCATTGACGGATGGCGGGGGGGCATTCGGTGGCCATCAGCCCATCCTTCCGGGATTGAGAACACTGTTCGGATCAAACTGCTCCTTGATCCGCTTGGTCAGCGCCGCGAGCGCAGGCGGCTGGGGGTGAAAGACGGGCGTAACCGCGCGCTGCGCTTCACTGGCCCTGAGCAGTGTCGCATGGCCGCCACCGTGTTTGGCCACGAGCGCCCGCATCGCTGCTGCTTCCAGCCCCGATTCCATGCGCAGCCAGACCAATCCGCCTTGCCAGTCATAGAAGGCGTCTGCGCCGGTTTGGAGGCGCAAATCGGCGACCAGCGCGTGGCCGGACAGCGGTGCGACCGAGACGCGCCAGACCGGCTTTTCTGTGCCGTCGGCGAAGGGGACCACATCGCGGATTTCGCGCCAGAGGGTGCGGGACTGTTTTTCGGCCAAGGCTCCGGATTTGAGCTTGAGCAATTTGGCCAATTGGCTGATGCGGTATTCGACGGATTTGGTGAAGCCTTCGATGCGCAGGAGGGTTGCGGGTTCGCCTTTCAGTGCGCCGCCGAGGACGGAGCCGGAGACCGTGTAAGGCAGATGGGCGGCGGAGGAGACTTCGGCGTTGGAGCCCATGCTGGCCGCCATGGCGAGCGCGGCTTGCGCGTCGTCCAGTCCGGGCAAAACCAGCGTCATTTCGGTTTCTGCGGCGGGGAGGACTTTGAAGGTGACATCGGTCAACACTGCCAGCGTACTCCAAGAGCCGGCCAAGCCTTTGGAGAGGTCGTAGCCGGTGACATTCTTCATGACCCGCCCGCCGGATTTGAACAGGTCGCCGCGCCCGGTGACGGCTTCGATGCCGAGGATATGGTCGCGCGCGGCTCCGGCCTTGAGGCGGCGGGGGCCGGAAGCGTTGGTGGCGAGGACGCCGCCGATGGTGCCCCTGCCCGGCTTCTGGCCCAAGAGTTGTCCGTAGTCCAAGGGTTCGAAGGCAAGTTGCTGGCCGTTTTTGGCGAGGAGCTTTTCGATATCTGAGATCGGCGTACCGGCTTTGGCGGAGAGGACGAGTTCTTCCGGTTCGTAGAAGTTGATGCCTGTGAGATTGGAGAGGTCGAGGGTTTCGGTGGCTTCGACGGGTGCGCCGATGCGGCGCTTAGAGCCGTGGCCGATGATTTCCAAAGTCGTGTTGGCGGCGTTGGCGGACTGGATGATTGTGAGGATTTGGGATGTTGTGCTGGGGGTCATTGGGGCGGAATTGGCGCGAGGCGCCCCCCTTTTTGGGGTAGCCTTGGTGCGAGGCGCCCCCCTCTGTGGGCCGGCTTTGGCGCGAGGCGCCCCCCTCTGTCCTGTCGGACATCTCCCCCGCGAGGGGGGAGATCGATAATCACGTTATTTTTGTGCGATCCCAACATTTGACGATTGGCGAAAGCGTTGAAGCAGTCCGATCTCCCCCCTCGCGGGGGAGATGTCCGACAGGACAGAGGGGGGCGCCTGGCGCTTCGGTTTGCCACTATACGCACCCTAAAACCTCGGTATCTCTGGAAACGCAACCTTGCCGCCGCTGACGTGCATGCGGCCGAGCTCCGCGCATCTGTGCAAATTCGGAAACACCTTGCCCGGATTCAGCAGCGCTTGCGGGTCGAACGCCACTTTCAGGCGCATCTGCACGTCCAAATCCACCTCGTTGAACATTTCGCCCATCAAATCGCGCTTTTCTATGCCGACGCCGTGTTCGCCCGTGAGCACGCCGCCGACTTTGACGCAGAGGCGCAGGATGTCTGCGCCAAAGCCTTCGGCTTTTTCGAGTTCGCCTGGCTTGTTGGCATCGTAGAGGATGAGCGGATGGAGGTTGCCGTCGCCGGCGTGGAAGACGTTGGCGACTTCGAGGCCGTATTGCTTGGACAGGTCGCGCATGCCCTTGAGCACTTGCGGCAAGGCTTTGCGCGGGATGGTGCCGTCCATGCAGTAATAGTCGGGCGAGATGCGGCCGACGGCGGGGAATGCGGCCTTGCGCCCGGCCCAGAAGGTCATGCGTTCGGCTTCGGAGGTGGAGACTTTGAGCGTCACCGATTTGTTCGTCTTGGCGATGGATTCGACGCGGGCGAGGAGATCATCGACTTCGGCTTCCGGGCCATCGAGTTCGACGATCAGCAGCGCTTCGACATGGAGCGGGTAGCCGGCGTGGACAAAGTCTTCCGCCGCCTGGATGGCGAGACGGTCCATCATTTCCATCCCGCCGGGGATGATGCCGGCGGCAATGATGTCGGCGACGCATTGGCCGGCCTGTTCGGAGGTCTTGAAGCCGATCAGCGCGGCTCTTGCGGTTTCGGGTTTTTGCAGCACGCGGACTGTGACTTCAGTGATGACAGCGAGCAGGCCTTCCGAGCCGGTCATCAGGCCGAGAATGTCAAGTCCTTCAGAGTCGAGATGCTTGCCGCCGAGGCGGATGATATCGCCGTTGATCAGCACCATTTCGATGCCGAGGACGTTTGAGGCAGTGAGGCCGTATTTCAATGAATGCACGCCGCCGGAATTTTCCGCGACGTTGCCGCCGATGGAGCAGGCGATTTGCGAGGACGGGTCGGGGGCGTAGTAGAAGCCCTGCCCCTCGACGGCGCGGGTGATGCCCAAGTTTGTGACGCCGGGCTGGGCCGTGACGGTGCGGTTGGCGAGGTCGATGTCGAGAATGCGGTTAAAGCGTGACATGACGAGCAGCACGGCGTCTTCCAGCGGCAGCGCGCCGCCGGAGAGCGAAGTGCCCGAGCCGCGCGGCACGACGCGGATGTTTTCGCGGGCGCAGTATTTGAGGATGCGCGAGACCTGCGCCACCGTTTCCGGCAGCACTACGACCATCGGCAGCTGGCGGTAGGCAGTGAGGCCGTCGCTCTCGAATACGCGCATGCCGTTGGCGGTATCGACCACGCCCTCGCCCGGCACGATCTCGCGCAATTGGGCGACGATTTCGGCGCGGTTGGCGAGCGTCTGCGAGTCGGGTTTCGGCATGGCGAGTGATGTCATGGCCGTAACATCTGGCCTGACAGGCGTTCCGTCAACCAGCTTCGACCAAAGATATCCAGCCAGCCTCGTTGGTTGCGATGGACAGCGTCTCGTATGTGGTCATTTTGGTGTGGTGCGAGTGGGCCATCAGGTCGTGGGTGGCGGTGACGACCATGATGCTGGCACCGGCGCGTTCGCCTGCCGTGACGCCAGCATGGGCATCCTCGAACACGAGGCAGTCTTCAGGGCGCACGCCCAAACGCTTCGCTCCGAGGCGGAAGCAGGCCGGGTCCGGTTTGCCGATGGCGACGTCTTCGGCTGTTACAATGGTTGCGGGCGGCCTAATGCCTGCGGCTTGAAGGCGGCGGAGCGCCAGATCGCGCGGGGCGGACGTGACGACCGCCCAGGCATGCGGCGGCAAATTGGCGAGAAACTCAATAGCGCCGGGGATAGGCACGATGCCTTCTACATCGGCCATTTCGGCGGCCAAGACCTTTGCAGACTCTTCTGCGGGGTTCAGGTGTGCGTGTCCCATGTCGCCGATCAGGTCCACGCCGCGTATGCCGTGCATGGTGTGGATGAAAGTTTCCGGATCAATATCGTTCGTACGCGCCCATGCACCCCACGCGCGCTGGGTGGCGGCGAAGGAATTGATGATGGTTCCGTCCATATCGAACAGAAAGCCGGCGAAGGGCCGGGAGTAGATGCAAGGGGTTGGCAATTTGGGGGAATCCTTGGGAGGCGGGGCGGAGCGGTTACATGGCGGCTGCGGTGGCCGCCGTCAACTCTCGCCGTGGCTTTTGCGGATGCGGCGCACGAACAGCCATATGGCGAGGATGGCGACCGGGACGAACAGCGCTGTCATCACTGTGGACGACATGAATGGGAAATCCTTCTCGAGCCCCTTGGCGAGAAAGGAAAACAGGCCGACGACATAATAGGAAACGGCGGCGACTGAGAGGCCTTCGACTGTCTGCTGAAGGCGCAGTTGCGAGCGGGCGCGGGTGTTCATGGAGGCTAGCAGTGCAGAGTTCTGCTTTTCGAGATCGACATCGACCCATGTGCGCAGGAGCGTTGTGGCGCGGGTTAGCTTGCGCGAGAGGTTTGCCTGACGCTCTTCAACGGAACGGCAGGTGCGCATTGCCGGGGCCATGCGCTTTTGCAGGAATGCGGCCCAGGATTCGTAGCCGGGCAATGGCTCCTCATCGAGTGCGTTGAGGCGCTCGGCGACGATGCCCTCGTAGGCTTTGGAGGCACCGAAGCGGTAGAGGCTGGCGGCGGCATCGGCTTCGAGCTCTGCCGCAAGCGTCGAAAGTTCGGCAAGCAAACGCTCGGATTCGCGACCCTCGTCGTCGCGCATTTCCTGCGTCAGCACGGCCATGCGGTCTTCGATGCGTCGCATGCGGGGCGAGAGGCTGATGGCGAGCGGCAAGCCGAGCATGGCGAAGGTGCGGTAGGTTTCGACCTCAATCAGCATCTGTCCAAGCGCACCGGTGCGCACCGGTGTAAGGCCGTTGTCGAGCAGCGTCATGCGCGTGAGGCCATCGGCATCCTGACGGAAATCGGTGATGATCGTGGCCATGCCGTTTTCAATTGTGGAGCAGCAGGTGGACGCCGGATCATAGGCGGCGAGGATGCGGCGCAGATCCTTGACCTGCTTGCGGATTTCGAGCCGGATGCCGGAGAGCACTGTGCCGGGCGCCTTGAAGGCGGTGCCGAAGGGATGCACCTGCGCGTTGCCGGTTTCGAGAGGGCCTTCGTAGAGGTATGTGGAAAATTCCGTATGCCGCTCCCAGCGCAGCGTGCCGGAGCCGGAGGGCATGACATGGTGGCGGGCGGTTCTGTCCGGCGGGGCAATGCCTGAGGCACGTGAGAGTTCGGCCAGCACCGCGTGATCGACCGTGAAGCCACCTTCGGTGAGGAAGGCAACCTGGATGAGCAGGCGCGGCGATGTGATCAGCGGGTGCGGGCGGGAATGAACTTCGCCAAGCGCCGACGCGCGCAAATTGTGCGCGGGAAAGCCGAGCACCGGCGCTTGCGCCAATTGGATTTCTTCCGTTCTGGTCATGCCCGTCCCCGCATCGTTGGCAAACTGTTAGGGCCATTGTGCGCTGCGAAACAAGTGCAAATACGCCACAGGATGGCGCTGGTTTGAATTGAATCGATTTGAAAATGAGGCAACGACCAAGTGGACAATTTTCTTGACCACTTTGCGCAAGATGCTATGGTCGCCATAGAGGGTTTTCATGTCCGCAAGCCTGTTTTCCAGTATCAACCATGCCACGACTGCGGATGAAGTGATCCGGCAGATTGAGTGGCTGATCCTTGAGGGCGTGCTGCGGCCCGGCGACCGGCTGCCTTCGGAGCGGGACCTGTCGGTCGAGATGGATGTATCGCGGCCAGTGTTGCGCGATGCGCTGAAATCGCTGGACGCGCGAGGTTTGATCGTCACACGGCATGGCGGCGGGACGGTTATTGCGGATGTGATTTCGGATGTGTTTGCCCAGCCGGTCGCTGATTTGATAGCCTCGCACCGCAAGGCGCTGGCGGACTATCTGGAATACCGGCGCGAGATTGAGGCGTTGGCGGCAGGTTATGCCGCCGAGCGGGCGAGCGAGGCTGACAAGCTCATTTTGGAGCGCATCCTTGCGCAAATGAATGCGGCGCACGCGGCAGGGAATTTCACCGATGAGGCACGGGCAGACGTCGAGTTTCACAATGCCGTCAGCGAGTGCGCGCACAACATCATTCTTACCCACACGCTGCGCTCCTGCTACAAGCTGCACATGAACGGTGTGTTTTATAACCGGACGCTGCTTTATGGCATGCCGGGCGTTCGCGCCTCTTTGCTGACGCAACATGAGGCGATTGCCGATGCGATTATGAGCCATGATCCGGAGCGGGCGCGCACAGCGTCATCCGAGCATATCCGCTTTGTCGAAACGCAGCTGGCGCTGGCAGAGCAGGCTGGCGAATGGGGCCGCGTGGCGCAGATGCGCCTTGCGCAGAGCGAAAAACGGTCACCGACTTACAGTTCATCCAGACACGAGGGCATGCGCGTTTCCCATGAAAGCTGAAGAGAAAAAGCCGCGCGTGGCGCTGTTTGTCACCTGCCTGGTGGACCTGTTCCGGCCGACGGTCGGGTTTGCTGCCGTCAAGCTGATTGAGGATGCGGGTTGCACCGTCGAGGTGCCGCCGGCGCAGACCTGTTGCGGCCAGCCGGCCTATAATTCGGGTGACAGGAAGGATGCGCGGGCGATTGCGAGCCAAGTGATCGAGGCGTTTGAGGATTACGACTTCGTTGTCGCGCCGTCGGGCTCCTGCAGCGGCATGCTGGGCAAGCATTATGTGGAGCTGTTTGCGGGAGATGCGAAGTGGGAGTCGCGCGCTCTGGCGTTTTCTGCCAAGGTGCATGAGTTGGTGAGTTTTCTGACCGACGTGATGTTTATCACCGACACACACACCGCTCACAAGGGCAGCGTGACGTATCACGACAGCTGTTCGGGCCTGCGCGAACTTGGCATCAAGGCCCAGCCTCGAAAGTTGCTGGGCAATGTCGAGGGGCTGACGCTGCAGGAATTGAAAGACAGCGAAATTTGCTGCGGCTTCGGCGGCACGTTTTGTGTGAAGTATCCGGATATTTCCAACAAGATCGTTTCGGAGAAGACCAGTCATATCAAGGCTTCGGGCGCAGATTTGCTGCTTGCAGGCGATCTGGGTTGTTTGATGAATATGGCCGGGAAGTTGAAGCGAGAAGGTTCGGATATTCAGGTGCGGCATGTGGCGGAGGTGCTGGCGGGGATGATGGATGGTCCGGCGATTGGGGAGAAAAGGTGATGGGTCCCTCGCAGATAGTCTCCACCTACGGCGCTGCCCCTCATCTGGCGCTTCGCGCCACCTTCTCCCCGCAAGTGGCGGGGAGAAGTGAAGGCCGGCCCTTTTGCGATTATCCCCTTCCCCCCGCCGTTTGCGGGGAGAAGGTGCCCAACGGGCGGATGAGGGGCAGCGCCGAGGGGGGTAATTGGCGTGTTCCGGAATGCAGGAGCCTTTCAACTTTGGCGCGGGCCCGCAACCCGCGCGGCGCGCCCCCAGCTCACC
>JANPEK010000339.1:0-3449 GCA_031422915.1 Phyllobacteriaceae bacterium
TCTCGACAGCCGCCTCCGCCGTCAGCCCGTTGTTGATGGCCTCTTCAAGCCGCCGCACCCAGCCGCGGTCATGTGCAAACATCCGGTAGGCTTCCAAAACCGCCCGGTGTTCGCCCTCGCCGGACACTTCACGGCGCGACAACATGTCGTCAATCGACAGCCTCAGCGTCCCAACGGAATTCTCGAGGCGTTTCTTCTCTGTCTCCGAGTCTTCGGCAAACAGGTTCTTGACCACAATCCGGTGCTCATGCAGCACGACATGTCCAAGCCCGATCCCCTCGTTGAAATTCAATCCGGCCAGCGACACCGGCTTCTTCAGGTCAATCAACACGCCCGGACGAGACAGGCGCACCAGATCGCCAGACGCGATCATTTCCGCCAGCACCATGCCGGTCGTTTCCAGCGCCTCGACCTCGTCGTCGCGGTAGGTCCGCATCGTCCGGTTCTGCACCACCAGAACGCCAAGCGTCCGCCCTGCCCGCAAAATCGGCACGCCAAGGAACGAGTGGTAAATCTCTTCTCCTGTCTCCGGCAGGTATGCGAACGCCGGATGGCTCTGCGCATCCGACAAATTCAGCCCCTGCGCGCTCGCCGCGATAGTGCCGACAAGGCCTTGGCCCAGACGCAGCTGCGCCAGATGCACCGCACCGGGATTAAGGCCGACGGTAGCGTAAAGCTCCAGCACGCCGTCCGAGCGCAGCACATAAAACGAGCAAACCTCGGTGACCATGTTCTTGGCAATTTCGCCGACGATCCGGTCAAGCCGGTCCTGCGGCTCAAGCGCCTCCGCCATCAGCTCGCGCAGCCGTTTCAACAAAACGCGTGGACCGGACGCCTGATCGCGCATGGGCTTCCCTTGAAATGACAAACCGTTCCGAAGCAACTGCCTCAGAACGGCTTACACTTCATAGCGACTGGGCGGCGTGTGTCCAGACTTTAGGATGGAAAAGCGGCTGACGAATTGAAATCCGATTTAAATCGGATTACAGTTCTCTCAAAATAGGAGCAAGTGCCATGTTATTGGACCGGACTGACCAGGCAATCTCGTCAACAGACCTGCAAAAGAACACGCGTGAAATCCTCGACCGCATTGTTTCGGGCAAGCAGGACCGCTACGTTGTCATGCGGGACAACAAGCCCGCCGCAGTGCTGATGCAAACAGCGATTTATGAAGCTTTAATGGACGAGCTCGCAGACATGCGCATTGACGCGCTCGCAGCAGAGCGGATTGCAACGTTTGATGAATCCAAGGCGATCACACTAGAGGAAATGAAAAAGCTCCTTGGATTGAATGACTGATGGTCTGGACTGTCATACTCCATCCGGAAGTGGAAAGCGATTTGCGCAGTTTGGGAAAAGCAAACGCGCAAAAAATTGTCAAAGTCTTGGAAGGCAGAATTGCGCTCGGCGAGCCTGACAAACTGGGGAAACAGCTTTCCCGGGAACTTGCAGGGTATCGCCGCATTCGGACAGGACACTTGCGAATCATTTACAAGGTCGATGGCAAAAAGATTCAAGTCTTTGTGATAGCAGCGGGTCTGCGACGAGATGCTGAAATATACGATCTCGCTGTCAGCCGTCTCCAATAAGCAACTACCCCTTATCCAGCCCGTAAACCGAGTGCAGCGTCCTCACCGCCAGTTCCGCATACGGCCCGTCAATCAAGATCGAAATCTTGATCTCTGACGTCGTGATCGCCCGGATGTTGATGCCCTTGTCAGCGAGCGCCTTGAAGGCCGTTGCCGCAACGCCTGCATGGCTCCTCATGCCGATGCCGATCACCGAAACCTTGACCATGCCGGGCTCCGACTGCAGCGCATCAAAGCCGATGGTCTCACGCACCTTGGCGAGCACAGCCAGAGCCTTCTCGATATCCGAGTTCGGCACCGTAAACGTCATGTCCGTGCGTGAGCCGTCTTCCGAAATGTTTTGCACAATCATGTCGACATTGATGTTGGCCTCGGCCAGCGGGCCGAAAATCCCGGCGGCGACACCTGGCCGGTCGGCGACGCGCCGCAGCGAAATCTGTGCTTCATCCTTGGCATAGGCAATGCCGGTGACAACTTCCTGTTCCAAGATTTCGTCCTCGTCGCAAATGAGTGTGCCGGGCGGATTGATCAGATCGCTCATGCCCGGCGCATCAGGATCCGTGAATGACGAGCGCACAAACGTGCGCACCTTGTGAACCATGGCAAGCTCCACCGAGCGCACCTGCAAAACCTTTGCGCCGAGTGAGGCCATCTCCAGCATTTCTTCGAACGAAACCTTGGCCAGCCGCCGCGCCTTCGGCTCGATGCGCGGGTCCGTCGTGTAAACGCCGTCCACATCCGTATAAATATCGCAGCGGTCGGCCTTCACAGCAGCCGCAATCGCCACCGCAGACGTATCAGACCCGCCGCGCCCCAATGTCGAAAGCCGGTTGTCCGGCGCCAGACCTTGAAACCCGGCAATCACCGCAACCTGCCCCTCGCCAAACCGCCGGATGAGCTCGCTCCCGTCAATGTCCAAAATCCGCGCCGCCCCATGCGCGCCGTCCGTCTTGATCGGTATTTGCCAGCCCTGCCAAGAGCGGGCATTGATCCCCATGTCCTGCAGCGCAATCGCCAGAAGTCCCGACGTCACCTGCTCGCCGGAGGCAACAATCGCATCATACTCGCGCGCATCATGCAGCACGGATGTTTCGCGCGCCCAGGAAACCAGCTCGTTGGTTTTGCCCGACATCGCCGAAACCACAACAGCCACCTCATGGCCATTGTCCACTTCGCGCTTGACATGCCGCGCCACAGTCCGGATGCGCTCAATGTTGGCAACAGACGTGCCGCCAAATTTCATCACAATTCGAGCCATGCTGAGCTGTCTTTCCGAAATTCAAGATAACCGCCGGGCCAAACCCCGCCCGCAACGCGCGGGCTCCTTAGACAAAAACAACGCCACCCGCAAGAATGCGCGGCAAATCGGCAACTTGACTTCCTCGGCTGACGGGACGACCTGTCTCCTCATCAGGAGCCAGTCATGACCGAACCCGCCCGCACCACAATCGATCAGGCCGAAGTGGACCGCTTTTCCCGAATGGCCGCCGAATGGTGGAGCCCGACCGGAAAATTCCGCCCGCTGCACAAGTTCAATCCGGTGCGCCTCACTTATATTGGCGAAGAAGTCTCCAAAACATTCAACCGCGACATGAAGGCCGCAACGCCATTCAAAGGCCTGCGCTTCCTCGACATCGGCTGCGGCGGCGGGCTTTTGTCCGAGCCGATGGCCCGCCTTGGCGCAACGATTGTCGGAGCCGACCCGTCGCCGGTCAACATCGAAGTCGCCAAAATCCACGCCGCCCAAAGCGGCCTCACAATAGATTACCGCGCAGAAACCGCCGAAGCCCTCGCCGCCGCCGGTGAGCAGTTCGACGTCATTCTCAACATGGAAGTCGTCGAACACGTCGCCGACGTGCC
>JANPEK010000340.1:0-13181 GCA_031422915.1 Phyllobacteriaceae bacterium
GCCAATGCGGGATTGCAGGCGCCGAGGATTCGATAAGCCGGGTAATCAACTCCGATCTTAGTCTTGAGCGTAGCGCTGACGTCGATCTCTGTAAGTATGCCAAAGCCCTCAAGTTTCAATGCATCCGCTGCTCGGGTCAACGCCTCTTCGAAAGGCACAGAAAGCATTTTTGAAATGTAATACGACATACGTTTGTCCTTGATTGCTATCGCCGCTTGTCGAAGAACAGGTATTTTGCAAGTGCGGCCACGCATAGGATCAGAACAAGCACGAAAAGCGCTCCGCCCCACCCCATCCCCCACATCATAGAATTTCCATCCGTAAAATTGTTCATGGTAGGCTCCTTGTGTGGTCAATGACTTGTTTATTGTGCTGTCTTGGAATCGGTTTGGTCCAGCAAATGCAATGCTGGGCAGTGGCGAAAGTTGGCAGTGACGACGCCATAGCCGCCGGAGTGCATCGCACCAAACTCACCTTGGTGCAGAACCTGCAGCATGAAACGGACGGCGAAGAATGGTTCAGCAGCTATTCTGGAAGTCCTTAACTCTAAACGCTCGGTGGATAACAAGGTTCCGGAAACAAAAGCTTGATCGAAGTCAAACCCAATCCATCGAATTATCAAAGCACCTTGAGCGTTCCACCTTGTCTGACGACTGACAATTATTTGGCGACTTCATGGCCTCGTGCCCGGCTGCGCCAAAGACGAAACGAGGCAGACTTATCCGCCTCGCTCGTTTCCTTGCGGTTCACATGAGCATTACATTTTCTTGTTCATGGCTCCGACGGCTTCGCCCATATGCATCATGCATTCATCGGCTTTGCCGTCCTTCATGGATGCCTTCGCCCGCCCCATGTGTTTCATCGCCATATCTTTGTTGGCCTTCATTTCTGGTTTGGCCATGGCATCCATGTCAGCCTGCATCTTCGCCATTGATTCATCGTCGCATTTCATCGTCATGCTCATGCTCGCCATGCCCATATGCATGGAACAATCGTCCAGCTTGTTTTCCTTCATCGAGGTTTTGGCCATGTCCATTTGTTTCATGGCCATATCCTTGTTTGCCTTCATCGCCGGATCGTTCATTGCATCCATATTGGTTTGCATCTTCATCATGGAAGCGTCATCACATTTCATGTGTTCCGCAGCATAAGCCGGGGCGGACAGAAACAATACAATCAGCGCTGTGCTCACTAGAAATTTAGGCATGGCAGAGTCCTCCAAAGAGGGACAAAATTGTCCCTGAAAACAAAACTCTGAATTTGCCGATGGGTTCCGTGGTTAATCGGTCTAACGGTGAATAATGAAAACGTCGGCCAAGTGATATTTGTAAGTTTTCTGCCTCCACGGCGACCATTCTTTCTACGGCAAGACATAAGGACGCGCCAACGCGGCGACATTCCGTGTCCGCGGTTCCTCACACTGTCACGTCCGAACGATTTTTCCGTCAACGATCTCAATGATCCGGTCCGTGCGGCTGGCGAGGTCGAGATTGTGGGTGATGATGAGAAATGTGGTGCCTTGGCTGCTGTTCACCGCGCGCATCAGGGCAAACACGTCGTCGGCGGACTTGGTGTCGAGATTGCCGGTCGGCTCGTCCGCCAGGATCAGCGCCGGGTTCATCGCTAGCGAGCGGGCGATGGCGACGCGCTGCTGCTGTCCGCCGGACATGCGGGACGCCAGATTGTCCTTCCATTTGGAAAGCCCGACCTTATCCAGAAGACCTACGGCGGTCTCGCGCATTTCACCGTCGGGCCAGCCGCGGTCCACCAGCATTGGCATTTCAACGTTTTCAGCGGCGGTGAAAGCGGTGATCAGATGGTGATACTGGAACACAAACCCGATGGCACGGCCGCGCAGGCTGGTGATTTCGGCATCGCTCAGCCCGTTGGTATCCTTGCCTTCGATCAGCATCGTCCCGGCGGTCTGGCGGTCGAGTAGGCCGATAATATTGAGAAGTGTGCTCTTGCCCGAGCCTGAGGGGCCAATAACGGCGCAGAACTCTCCCTTATTGACCACAAGGTCGATGCCGTGCAGCACTTCGGTTTCAAATTCGGTGCCGGTGCTGAAGGATTTGCGGATGCCGCGCAACTCCAAGACGGGAACGCCGTTTGTTTTCGTGTCAACCACGGATCGCATCCACAGGGCTGAGCCGCGCAGCGCTGACTGCAGGGAGCACTGCGGTGAAAAGCCCGGTGAGGGTCGCGACACCGCCGGTGATGAGTATCAGCGAAAGCGGAAGGTTGATCGGGAAAAAGACGGTGCCATCGGGATTGCGGGCAAGCATCTTCCAAAGCGCCACAAACACATACGCGAGCGCAGACCCGGCGACCGAACCCGCCAGACCGACAATCGCGCCTTGAACCAGAAACACCCGCATCACCTGACCGCGCGAAGCGCCCATGGCGCGCAGGATTCCGATTTCGCTGGAGCGCTGAACGACCGACACAACCAGCACGCTCGCGATGCCCAGCGCGACCGCGAGTGCAACGAAAAACTGGATGGAATAGAAGGAGATATTTTGTGTCCTCAGCGCCGTGAACAATTGCTCGAGCGCCTTGATCCAGCTCTCGGTGTTCAACCCAAGCGAGGATCTCAGCTCGGACGAAACCACCTCCGCCTGATAAGGATCTGCAAGCGTGATACCGATGCCGCTGACGCCGCCAGGGACGGACAAAAGCGACTGCGCCGAGCGCAGGGACACCAGAATGGTGCGGCCGTTGGCCTGCCGGTTGCCAAGGTCAAATATGCCGCCAACGGTGTAGATCACGTCGATCGCACTTGTTCGCAAGCGCAGTTTGTCGCCGGTGGCGACGCCCAGATCATCCGCCAGCTCCTTGCCAATCAGCGCGCTGGACGGCGGCAGGTCTGAAGCACCGGAGATGATTTTGGAGGGTATGTCGGATATCTTGTAGTATGCTTCAGGCTCAATGCCGGTAATCGAAACGCCTTTGGTGGTCTCGCCCAGCACGACTGAGCCCGACCCGGCAACAGTCGGCGAAACTGCAACGACATCCGGGCGGTCGCGCAGGGCGCGGACTATCTCCTGCCATTGATCGATTGTGCTGATACGCTGCGTTGGCTTCTGCAAAATTGGCAGTTCGAGCGCACCGTCCGCCGGTCGCAGTGGCCGCGCGGCTTCCTCTACGGGCGAGACGTTGATATGAGCCTGCTCTGAGAGAACCTGATTGAATATGTTGGCCTGCACGCCCGTGAGCATGGCGGTCATAAAGACGATGACTGACACGCCGACCGCTGCACCAATCACGGTCAACGCGGTCTGGGAACTGCCCTCTTTGAGGAACCTGAGGGCCACAATGAACTCAAAGGGCAGCGGGATATTCATTTGGCGGCCGGCGCGGATGTGCGGACTTTTTGTCCGGCTGTGATGTTGGTGAGGGCGGATGGCACAATCTGATCGCCTTCGGCTAGGCCGCTTGTGATCTCGGATTTTCCGCCCCCGCTGGCCCCAACAACGACAGGCCTGTCAACAACCCGTCCGTCAGTGATGGTGAACACATGCGGCTTGCCGCCGGCGGCGTCATGTATGGCTGATGTATCGATGACCAACGCATTGCTGCGGCGCAGAATTTCGATGTCAACCGAAACAGTCATGCCTTCCTTCAGATAGGCCGGAGGCTCCGGCACGTCGAGTTTCACTTCAAACGAGCCGCGGTCCGCATTGATGATCGGATTGATGAAACTCAGCACTGCATCGAAGCGCTCGTCCGGATAGGCGTCAGGTGAGGCAATGGCAGCAAGTCCAAGCTTGATCTTGCCCAGATTGCGCTCGTCAATCAGCAACACCAGCCGCTTGGCGATCGCAGGGGCAAACTCGATGAGGCCAACACCCGACTGGACCACCATCCCCACTTCGGCGGATCTGGAAATGATAATGCCGTCTGCAGGCGCAAGAAGCCTGGTGTTTTTCAGTTTTATTTCAGACGCGCGCGCAGCAGCCGTCGATTGCTCAAGTGCCGATTGAGCCAAAAGGAAATCATTGCCTTTTGGCGAGGCGTTTGCGACTGCCGCCTCAGCGTTGCGAACCTGGGATTGCGCAATATCATTCGCCTGCTGGGCGTCATCCACCGCCGCGTCGCTTACAAGGCCAGTCGTTGCCAGATGCCTGACACGATCGTACTTTTGGTTGGTGTTTCGAAACGTTGCGGTCGCTTGGGCCAGCGCCTCCTGCGCGCTTGCCAGACCGCTGCCTCCGATCTGGGCAAGTTTGGCCTCCGATTGGCGCACCGCCGCCTGCGCCTGTTCGTATGTAGACTGCGCGTCGCTGTCATCAATGCTGACCAGAACGTCGCTCTTCGCAACCTTGTCGCCTTCATTGACGAGTACGCTGGACACTGTTCCCGCCGACGCCATGCCGAGTGTCACCACGGATGGTGTTTCGACGCGACCTGTGGCTACAATAGTTTGCATGATGTCCGAACGCACGACGGTGGATGGTGTGACGAGGACACCACGGATGGCGGGAAACACAGTCCACGCGCCAAGCCCAAGAACGGCGGCGGCGGCCATTGAAAGGACTGCTGTTTTAAGTTTGGAATTCATGACCATTCAATTTTGGCATTCCTGAAAGCTTTGTGATTGAACCAGCCGCACGCGTCATGGTGAGATGATGACCTTGAGCGCCTGAGTCTTTGCGGCTTGGGCAAACGTGTCATAGGCTTCGATAATCTGGTCTAGCTTGAACCGGTGTGTGATCAGGTGCTTGGGATCAAGCTTATTGGAGGCCACCGTCTTCAGCAGCATCGGCGTGCTTGATGTGTCAACAAGGCCGGTGGTGATCGTGATGTTCCGGTCCCAGAGCGCTTCAAGATGCAGATCGGCCTTCGCGCCATGAACGCCGACATTTGCAATGACGCCTCCGGCCGCCACCAGCTTCTGGCAGAGCTCGAATGTCGCTGCGATGCCCACGGCTTCAATTACGGTGTCTGCGCCCCGGCCGTCCGTGAGTTTCATCAGCGCTTCAACGGCGTTGCCACTGCCGCTGTTGATGACTGCCGTTGCGCCAAAGCGCGATGCAACGGAAAGCCGGTTGTCGTCGAGGTCGATCATGATGATCTGCGCCGGTGAATAAAACTGCGCGGTGAGCAGCGCCGCAAGCCCGATCGGACCTGAGCCAACAATCGCCACGCTGCCGCCCGGATGAACCCGGCCATTGAGCACTCCGCACTCAAATCCTGTGGGCAAAATGTCGCTCAGCATGACGAGCGCCTCTTCATCAGCGCCGGACGGGATGGGGTAAAGGCTGGTGTCGGCATAGGGGATGCGGACAAACTCGGCCTGTGTGCCGTCAATCTTGTTGCCAAGAATCCAGCCGCCAGTCGTGCAATGCGAGAACATTCGCCTGCGGCAGTATTCGCATTTGCCGCAGGCGCTGATGCAGGAAATGAGCACGCGGTCGCCAGCTTTGAACATGGCGACTGCAGCGCCCGCCGTTTCAATAATGCCGACGCCCTCGTGTCCGAGGATGCGATCGGGTTCGCAGGTCGCTACATCGCCTTTGAGAATATGAAGATCGGTTCCGCAAATCGTTGTCTTTGTGATTTTGACAATAGCGTCCGTAGGGGCGCTAATCGCAGGCATGTCACGCTCTTCCAGCGCCTTCTTTCCTGGGCCGAGATAAACGAGAGCTTTCATCACATCGATCCTTCGATTTGCGGGACAGGCAAGCATTCTGAGCATTCCGCAATTTGCATGGTCTGCTTGTTGCGCGTCGAGTGTGTGACTCTGCGTTAGCGCACCACTGACGAAGATCCTTTATCGGGCGCCTTCAAATGCACTCGCAGAGGATTTCCGGGGCAGTGAGAATGGCAAAGGATTTTGCTCCACGTGACATAACTCTGAAGCGACAACTAAGTTCCGTTCTACGGAACTCATTTCCGAGTCTGGCGTTTCATAAATGTCACCCAAGGCGCAAGTCCGGGGATCACCTTTGGACTAGACCGAGTTGCGACGGGAGTATGGTCTTTGATCCAAGCACGATGTCGCAGCGCCTACCGCGTTGGCAGTCAGTAGCGAGCACCCAGAAGTGCTCCAGACTGAGGCTAAACTGAATACTGAACAGAATGCCTTCCCAAGACCTTGCTTTAATGAGGCGACCAGACTGACCCGCCGCCTGCTGTAACTTATCCATGTGGAGACTATTCTCATGCACTTTCTTGTGCCGGTAGATGGATCTGAAGCTGCCTTTCGAGCTGTTGAATTTGCAGCAAAGCTCGCAGGTGGCAGCGATTCGAAGATTACCATTTTTGCTGTTCGCCAATACATTGTTGGCAGGCACATGGTTGCGGCTTTCCAGTCCAAGGAAGAGGTTGCGGCGCTGCTCGATACGGGAAAAGAACTGGCAATCGCGGCCGGTGCCAAGCCGGTCCTGGTCGTCCAACTCGACGCGCGTGATGTCTCGCACGCAATCGTCAGTTATGCAGAGGAGCATGAAGTCAATCTGATTGTCATGGGAGCTTCGGGGATAGGTGGTTTCAAAGCCTTTCTGATTGGATCGATATCAACTGAAGTGCTCAAAAAATCGATTTGCCCTGTGGCGATCGTTCATTGATGTCAGTGTCCCCCAATTCCAAAATCGGCAGCAAACGTGGACAGGATCGCAATGTGCCTGAAGCAATTTTGCCAGCTCAGGGCCTTGGCGATGCGCAGGTTCAATCGCTTTTGAAGTCTGAAGGCTATAATGAATTGCCCCGGCCTGACCAGCGTACGTCGCTGCGCATTGTTCTCGAAGTGGTGCGGGAACCGATGCTGGCCTTGTTGCTCGGCAGCGGCGTGGTATATCTGCTGTTGGGCGAAACGCAGGATGCTCTCATCTTGATGGCATTTGCCATGATGTCGGTCTTGATAACTGTGGTGCAGGAGGCCCGCACTGAACGCGTGCTCGAGGCGCTGAGGGACCTGACCAGTCCACGCGCAATGGTCATTCGCAATGGCGAGCGCAGACGCATTCCGGGGCGAGAGGTGGTGCTCGGGGATCTTGTCGTGCTGGCGGAAGGCGACCGTGTGCCCGCCGACGCGTTTATCATTGAGGCTCACGATCTTCAAACCGACGAATCTCTTTTGACCGGCGAATCCGTGCCAGTTCGCAAAGTTCCGGGCAAATCACCCGGCCAGAAGCAGGCTGGCAGACCAGGCGGTGATGATTTGCCGTTCGTGTTTTCCGGTTCTCTTGTAGTGCGAGGCAATGCTGTCTGCACGGTCACAGCAACGGGACCACGAAGTGAGATCGGCAAGATCGGCCATTCGCTTGGCACGCTCGAAACCGAGCCGCCCCGGCTGCAGGCCCAAACCCGCAAGCTAGTCAAAATCTTTGCCTTGGTGGGCGGCGCTGTCAGTGTTCTGGCAGTCATCCTGTACGGCACTTTGCGCGGTGGTTGGCTGGAGGGTCTTCTTGCCGGCATCGCCCTTGGCATGTCCATGCTTCCGGAGGAGTTTCCCGTCGTGCTCGCCGTCTTCATGGCCATGGGCGCATGGCGGATTTCCAAAGCGCGCGTCCTGACACGGCGGGCATCCGCCATTGAGACATTGGGTTCGGCAACTGTTTTGTGCACGGACAAGACCGGCACTCTGACGGAAAACCGCATGTCGGTTGCGGAACTCCGTCGTGAGGAACCAAAAACAATCTGGGTGCGCGGCGCGGCATCAGCTCCCATTCCGCAAGCGTTCCATGATCTTGCAAGGTTCGGCATGCTGGCGAGCGCGCCTGAACCGTTCGATCCGATGGACAAGGCATTTCATGAACTTTCACGTGAACAGCTGGATCAAGGCAAGCATCTTCAGAACGATGGTTCCAAGGTGGTGCACGCCTATGGTCTGCGACCGGACCTGCTTGCCATCACGCAGGTCTGGCACGGAACGGACAGCAAGGCAAAAAGCGTCGTTGCCGCCAAAGGGGCACCCGAAGCAATCGCCGGGCTTTGTGATCTGAGCAGCAAGGACCGCGCTGCTATTACCAAGGCGGTCAACGAAATGGCCGCAAAAGGCCTGCGGGTCCTCGGCGTTGCACAGGCGACGTTTGCCGGTGATAAGTGGCCCGCAACGGCGCGTGGTTTTGCCTTCAAATTCTCAGGCCTGGTAGGCCTCGCCGATCCGCTGCGCGCCAGCGTTCCAGATGCCGTCAGCCAATGCCGCTCGGCTGGTATCAGGGTGGTCATGATCACCGGCGATTATCCGGCAACTGCACAGGCGATTGCAAGGCAGGCCGGACTTGACGCCGAAGACATCATAACAGGCGTGCAGCTGGAAGCGATGAACGATGCAGAATTGACCAAGCGAGTGAGAACCGCGACCGTGTTTGCCCGCATCATGCCAGAGCAAAAACTGCGCATTGTCGAAGCGCTCAAGACAAGTGGCGAAATCGTCGCCATGACCGGAGACGGTGTCAACGACGCGCCATCCTTGAAAGCGGCACATATCGGCATTGCCATGGGCGGACGTGGCACAGACGTGGCGCGCGAGGCGTCTTCAATTGTTCTTTTGGACGATGATTTTGGTTCGATAGTTCAAGCGATAAGACTGGGCCGGCGCATTTATGACAATTTGCGCAAGGCGATGAGTTTCATATTTGCGGTGCATGTGCCAATTGCCGGATTGGCGCTGCTGCCATTGCTGTTTGGTCTTCCCATACTCTTTGGACCCATGCACATCGCGTTTTTGGAAATGGTCATTGATCCTGTTTGCTCATTGGTTTTTGAAGCCGAAAGCGAAGAGGATGACGTCATGGCGCGTCCGCCGCGCGCGCCCGATGAGCCGCTGTTTTCACGCCACATGATTATCTGGAGTCTCCTTCAGGGCGCGCTGGCATTCGCTCTGGTGGCCGCCATTTATATCGTCGCGCTCGAACAGGACATGCCGATCAATGAGGTCCGGGCTTTGACCTTCTTCTCGCTCGTCATGGCGATTGTCGGCCTGACATTTGTCAACCGCACATTCAGCGCATCCATTATCACCGCGATCCGCCGGCGCAACACGGCCCTGAGATGGGTGCTTGCCGGGGTCGCATCCATGTTGGCGTTGACACTTCTATGGCCTTTTGCCAGCAGCCTCTTCCGCTTCGGCCCGCTTCATGTCAACGATCTGGCAGTCACACTTGGCGCAGGCATTATTGTGCTGGTCGTTCTCGAATTGGCCAAACCACCATTGCGCGAATGGCTGCGAAATTAGGAGATCCGCCACAATCGCGCCCCTGATGGTCGACGAAAGTTTGACGGCAATTCGACCGTCATCCGTTCTCATCGTTTTCAGGCTAAGCGACAACGTGATTGCCGTAATGTCGTCGCCCGTCGGGGACGTCTCAAGCGTGAGTGCGACAACCTGCTCAAACCAGTTTGCCATCAAGCGGCGCAACGCCTGTCAGTCATGCTTTTGCTGCAAACCGCCAGCGGTAACGATTGGCTCAAGCCGGACCTGAACAGCAGCGGTGATGTCAAATATGCAGTTGGTCTTGCCTATCGACGGCCGGGACCAAATATCTGTTTCGGCCCCGCCGTCGCGGCAGGGCCAAACACCAACTCAGCCGTTCAACGCATCTTTCAGCGCCTTGGCCGGGCCGAAGGTCAGCTTGCGCGATGCCGCGATCTTGATTGTTGCGCCCGTGGCTGGATTGCGTCCCTCGCGCGCCGGTGCTTCCTTGGTCTTGAACTTGCCAAATCCCGGAACGTTGACTTCATCGCCTGCCTTGGCTGCATCCGTAATGGCCTTGAACACGCCATCAACAATGGTCTTGGCTTGTGATTTGGTCAGGCCGTTGTCGGTGGCAAGCTTGTCTGCAATATCGCTGGCGGTGGTCATGAAAGATGCTCCCATTCATTTGATCGATGCAGTGATATCGCAATTGATACTCGACTTGTCTACCGATCCATCGAGAGTTTGGCCACGATTCACAGTGCAATTCGAGAAAAACGGCATCAAACGCGTGGTTTTGACCGGAATTCCAGGTGCAGGGTGGGTAGTTTTGGTGTTGGCCCGGCGGTTTGCCGACGGAAGTTTGGGTCGGCGCAGCGATTCGTGGTAGCGGAAATTGTGGTGCCTTTTGCGCAAAGAATGCGATTTTGCGTAAGTGAGGGCTGAATATCCGAAGGCGATCACAGTTGTGCAGCCCGACTTGTGCCGCCGAAGCTTTGGCTGGCCAAGTCAAGGCAAGTGTGAGTCGTCGGGACAAGCCCGACGATGACGAAATTTGTTGATTTTGTAATAATTTCAATCTCTTGCAAGCGTCGAGATCGGGGATAGTTGCCTTTCAGAGGCAACTGTCCCCTGGTTTCCACCTGAATGCCTCGACTGCGAAATAGTGGACGTCTTTCAGTATGGAATCGACCGGGTGGATGTCCCTGCGCCGGTAGCCAGGGGGTGGCCCTGGGCGAAAAGGGCTGATGCGGGTTGGTTTGTAAGGGGCTTTGGATGAAACGAATTCGTCACGCCGTGCGCGCCATCTTGCGAGGCGTCGTGCTTGGCGAGGGAGATCGTTCAAGGCGTGACGCATGGCGCGCAGGCGATTGAAGAGGAGTGTGGCGTTGACCGGCTGTGCGGCGAGGATCGCCTGATGATGGGCGACTGATGCGTTGGAGGTAAGGACTTCGTGCATCGAGCCGGCGTTGAGTTCGTTTTCCCAAGCCTCTTGGTCAAAATGTTTGAGCGGGTCGATGAGTTGGAACGACGGCGTGTGCGATCCGGTGGCGGATGCGCATGATGCAAAGAATGCGGGGAGCGGGCGGGAGGGGCGGAATTTGATGACGATTCCCCGTGCGGCGATGACGATGAGGCGGCGGATGGCGGATTCTGCCGGGCGCAGGATGAGGAGGATCGCGGCGTAGAGTGCGCGTGGGAGGGTGAATTCCCCTCTCCGGTCCGCTTCGCGGACCACCTCTCCCCGGAGGGGCGAGGTTAAAGCTGGCGTGTCGCGGGGCAGTCCCCTCTCCGTCGGCTGCGCCGACACCTCTCCCCGCAAGCGGGGCGAGGTTAAAGCCGCGCTGGGGCGGTTAACCTCGCCCCTGTGGGGAGAGGTGTCGGCGAAGCCGACGGAGAGGGGGCTGCTGCCGGAGCCGACATCATGTAGCTTCCCCCGCAGCATCGCAAACAGCTCGGCGATGATGCCGAGCAGCAGGGCGTGGTTGCGGGTGATGGCCATTTCCCAGTTCACTTGCTGCGCTTTCCCTTGTTGAACACGACGGGAATTATCAGGCTGGATTGGGGTGTGTGGATAGAATGATGCTGAAAAAGATGTGGTTTGAATGATATCAACGGGTTGGCGGAGTTTTGCTGCGGGATAACTTTGTTGGATTGGCTGACAAATTCCCCTCATCTGCCTGTCGGCATCTTCTCCCTGCAGGAGATGCGGGGAGAAGATGCCGACAGGCAGATGAGGGGGCCGCGTTTGCAATGACTGCACTTGAGCAATATGACTTCAAAACTGCCAAGCCAAACACCTCATGCCTTGGCACTCTATCCCAGATCAATCTCAATTGTGCATGTCAGCCCTTCCGGGCCAATGCTTCTGTTTACAATGGCACCGGCAAGGCTTTTGTCGATCAGCTTTGCACCGTAGGCGTCCGGAGACTGTGGCTGTCCGGTTGCAGGTCCCCGCTCTTCCCAATTCACACGCAGCCGTCTTGTCTGGTTGGCACCGATGGACACGGTCCATGACACCGATACGGTTCCGGTGTCTGACGACAGGGCGCCGTGTCTGGAGGCGTTTGATGCCAGCTCGTTGAATATCAGGCTGAACGGAACCGCGTGATCCGGTGGCAGCCGCACGTCGGGGCCCTTGATGTCAATCCTGTTGTGAATGCGCGACATGTATGGCGCCAATTGCCGCCGTGCCAGATCGCCAAGTTCGGCACCCTTCCAGTCATTGTCTGTCAACACATCTTGTGCCACGGACAGGCTGTAAACACGGCTGGAAAAGGCGATCGCAAACTGTTCCGGGTTCGATGTTGTTCTCAGCGTTGAGCGCAGGATGGACTGGAGCACCGCAAAGGAATTTTTCACCCGGTGCGCCAATTCGCGCGACATCAGGAGTTCGCGCGCTTCCCATTCCTTGCGGTCCGAAATGTCACGCAAAGTCGCCGCCATACCGGTCACGGTGCCATCCGGGGCGCGCACCGGAGAGACAGACAGGGAGGCAGAAAATGTGGTTCCGTCCTTGCGCAGCCGTTTGGTCTCCAAGGGACCGGCAACTTCGCCGGCATTGACCTTTGCAATTATGACGGCCTGTTCAGCAAAGAAGGCATTCCCAGCAAGCATCGATACATGGTTGCCGATGATCTCTTCTGCCGGGTAGCCAAACAGCCTTTCCGCCGCCGGGTTCCACGCTTCGATTATTCCGTTCAAGTTCAAACCGTACAGCGCGTCCTGTGATGCAGAGGCGACTGCTGCCATCCGGGCTGTTTCTGCTTCTGCGCGCTTTCGCTCGGTCACATCGTGATTGGTTTCAAGAATGAAAATCTCGCCCTGCAAATCCATCGTCTGATGGCGGCTTTCGACGAAAATTGTCTCGCCGGCCTTGGTGGTCTGGGCAAGTTCGCCCGACCATGATCCGTCCTGCAAAAGCTGCGCCATGATATCCGGCAAAGGCATGGGATGTTTCGACTTCAACAATCCGTGGCTTTGCCTGCCAAGCGCCTCAGTGCGCGAAAAGCCGTAGAGCTGTTCTGCGCCCTTGTTCCAGTCAACAATGCCGTGCTCAGGGTGCCAGACAAATATCGGCTCGAACGACAGCTCGATCAGGCTGGCTTTGCGTCGCAATGCTTCCTCGGCGTCCTTGCGCGCCGAAATATCAATGGTTGATCCCAGATAGCGTGTGATTTCACCGTTTTCATTGCGGAACACCTGCCCCGAGTCCATCACCCAGACATAGTGCCCATCCTTGTGCGCGACACGGTATTCAATTGAATACCGATCGCCGGAAAGCACATATAAATCGGTGTTCTCGCGGCTGGTCGGCTGGCGATCATCGGGATGTTTGAGCGCTGTCCAGCCGTCCGGGGTCGATGGGATTTCATCAGCGGTCCAGCCCAGCAGCCGTGTCAAACCGGCACTGCGCCAGACTGCGTTATTTGCGATGTCTGTGTCGTAACTCAGCGTACCTGCCGCTGCTTCGGTGGCCGCAAAACGCTCTGCGCTGATGCGCAACGCGTTTTCGAACCGCTTCTGCCGCGTGACGTTT
>JANPEK010000341.1:0-3359 GCA_031422915.1 Phyllobacteriaceae bacterium
GCCGGCCAAGCGTTCGAGCAAGCCTTGGTGCGCAACCAACGGCTTGACCGCGACCTTGGCGCGGCGGAGGGAAGCGGTCTTGGCCTTTCGGTGGTCAAGGACATCGTCGAGGCCAACAAATGGCAGATCACCACCTGCCAAGGCCGCCGCACCGGCGCGAGCATCCGGGTGGCGGTGTAGGTGAAGGCTGTTTGCGCCCCCAATTGGCAAGTATGTGATCATGAGAAAACGCCACGTGGGCGCGAACGGCTGACCGTCAAGCGACCACCCGCCTCTTGGTCGTGACCAGCCAAACCAGCGCCAGCAGACACAGCGCTGTTACCGGCAGGATCATGTAGTTGAGCGCATCCCAGCCCCAGACCAGGAATATCTTGCCGGACAGCAGCGAGGCGCAGGCGACTGAGCCGAAGAGCACGCTGTCGTGGAAGCCTTGGACTTTGTTTTTCTCTTCCGGGCGGTAGCAATCTGTGACCATTGCGGTTGCGCCGATAAAGCCGAAATTCCATCCGAGGCCCAGCAGGATCAACGAAAGCCAGAAATTCCACAGGTGAATTCCCGAAAGCGCCACGAACGCGCAGCCGATGAGGATGATGAGCCCCGTGGCGACGATCTTTTCGCGGCCGAAACGTGTGATGAGGTTTCCGGTGAAAAAGCTCGGGGCGAACATCGCCAGCACATGCCATTGGATGCCGAGTGTTGCTTCATTGACTGAAAAGCCGCAGCCGACCATGGCGAGCGGCGCGCCGGTCATGACCAGGCTCATCAATGCATAAGAGCCAACGGAGCAAATCTGCGCCACAATGTAACGAGGCTGTGCGATGATTTCGCGTAAGGGGCGGCCCGTGCCTTGCGGCGTGCCGACTGCTTTGGGCAGCGCGGAATGGAGTTTCAGTGGCGACAACACGGCAAAACCGGCAAGGCCGAACAGGATGATGACCATATAGGCTCCGGCAAACTGCACGGGCAAGAACAGGTCTTTGGTCAATATCACCGCCTGTGCGCCGAGGATGGCCGAGACGACACCGCCTCCGAGCACCCAGGAGATTGCCTTCGGCTTGAATGAAACGGGCGAATTGTCGGCAGCGGCGAAGCGGTATTGTTGAGCAAATGAGCCCCCTGTTCCAAGAAGCAGAAGTGCTGCGACAAACGCCCAAAACGAGCCTTGAAACAGCGCCAGCGCGGCGAGTGCGCCTGCAAGCGATGTCACCAGTGAGCCGGCCATGAATGCCTGTTTCTGGCCAATCTTGCGGGCAAGCCAAGCGGCCGGCAACGCACCGACGGCAACGCCGATGGTGAAGCCGGAGACTGGCGCGGTTGCCAGAGACTTGTCCGGGCCGAGGAGATAGACCCCCGCCAGCGCGCCCATGGAAATGGCAATCGCCGGCACCGAGCCGACGATCGCCTGCGATGCGGCAAGGATAAGCGCTGCGCGTTTGGCTTCCGGCAAGGGTGCGGTGGTCATGGCTGATTACACTTTCGGTCCACGTTCCTTGCGTGCCACGCGGTCGAGCACGGCGTTCACAAGTTTCGGTTCCTCGCCGTCAAAGAACGCCTTGGCGATATCGACATATTCGGAGACGATCACTGCGACCGGCACATCCGGTTTGCCTGTCAGCTCAAAGGCCCCTGCCCGCAGGATTGCCCGCAAGGTTGTGTCGAGGCGCGACAGCGGCCAGTCGTCGGTCAGCGCGTCATGGATGATCGGGTCGAGCTTCTTCTGGCCATCGACAACGCCCGACACAACAAGGCGGAACCATTGCGGATCCGCTTCCAGATATTGCGCGCCGTCGAGTTCCTGACCGAGGCGGTAGGTCTCATATTCGGTGACGATTTCAAGGATGCCAATGCCAGCGACGTCCATCTGATAGAGCGCCTGCACGGCAGCAAGGCGCGCCGCGCCGCGTTTGTTGGCCGGGCGTACGCCTGACGATTTCGGGTCTGAAGTGTTCAAAATCAGGCTCCGAAATGCTTCTTGAGGGCAATCATTTTCAGTGCTGCGCGTGCCGCAAAGCCACCCTTGTCGAGCTCAGTCTTTTTGGCCCGGCGCCAAGCCTGCTCATCGTTCTCAACTGTCAGAATGCCGTTGCCAATGGCGATGGCTGCGTCCACCGACAGGTCCATCAATGCGCGGGAGGATTCGTTGGCGACGATGTCAAAATGAAAGGTCTCGCCGCGGATGACCATGCCGAGAGCGACAAATCCGTCGTACTTTGTGCCGCCTTCTTCCTCGCCGATCAGCGCAAATGTGATCGCGGCCGGGATTTCCAGCGCGCCCATGACCGTCACAACATCATATGTGGCTTCCGCTGCATCCAGCGCCGATTTCGCGCCATCCAGCATGGCGTCGGCCATGTCGTCGTAAAAGCGCGCCTCGACGATCAAAAGGTGCGGCTTTTTGTGTTTCTTGCTCATTGAAAAGGCTCCGGCTGCGCCGGGAGGTGCGCAGGTTTTGTGGATTTTGCAGGTTGGTGGTCGATTAGGCTTCTTTGCCCGCTTCTGCAAGCCGCGCCGCGTAGCGGGCCATGGTGTCAATCTCGAAATTCAGCAAATCGCCAGCCTTGCGTTCGCCCCATGTGGTCACTTCAAGCGTGTGCTTGATAATCAAAACGTCGAAGTCATCGCCGTTGACGGCATTGACGGTGAGCGAGGTGCCGTCGAGCGCGACCGAGCCCTTTGGCGCAACGAATTTGGCCAGCGCATGCGGGGCGCGGATCGTGTAGCGCACCGCCTCGCCTTCCGGCTTCACCGACAGGATTTCCGCCTTGCCATCGACATGGCCGGAGACGATGTGGCCGCCGAGTTCGTCGCCGACTTTGAGGGCGCGTTCAAGGTTGATGCGTTGGCCGGTTTGCCAAGACCCGGCGGTCGTCAGACGCAGCGCTTCTTCCCACGCTTCGACTTCGAACCAGCGGGCGTTGGAGCCCTCGTCTGGCAGCGCAACGACAGTCAGGCAGGTTCCCGAACAGGCGATTGAAGCGCCTATTGCAATGGTCGTCGGATCGTATGCCGTGTTGATGCGCAGACGCAGGCCTTCGGGCAGCTTGGCCTTCTTGTCGAGCGTGCCGACGTCGGTGACAATTCCGGTGAACATCCTTCAGACCTTCGCGTAATTGCGGCGAATATCGGCACCGCAGGTTTCCTGTCGCGCCAGTATAAACCCGTCTGGCACGGACGTGGATAGAACCGGCGAGACAATTCCGTTTTCGCCAATGACGATACCCGACTGGAAGAGAACTATCCTGTCCACCAAGCCTTCATCCAGAAAGTTACGCGCAGTTTGCGCGCCACCTTCGAGCATCAGCGACGATATGCCTTCGGCACCCAAATCGTCCAGCAGTTCGGGCAAGGCGACGCTGCCG
>JANPEK010000342.1:0-20700 GCA_031422915.1 Phyllobacteriaceae bacterium
AACGCGCCCATGCCGATGGCAAAGTTGGCCGCCGAGAGCGTGGCGATGAGAATGGCGGCCTTGGCTTTGGTCATGATTGTCCTTGGGAATATTCCGCGAGAATTCCTGCGAAATGAGTGGGAACCGGCGCCGAGTAAACGCGTTGTCCACTTAGGACAATGACGTCCGTCAGACAAGTGAACGGAGATTCCCCATGGCCAGCGAAAAGAAACTGGACGAGCTGTTTCATCACACGCTTCAAGACATTTATTATGCTGAAAAGCAGATTTTGAAAGCCATCCCCAAGATGATGGCGGGCGCGAAATCGCCTGAATTGAAGAAGGCGTTCGAGCATCACAAGGGCCAGACCGAGGTGCATGTCACGCGGCTCGAAGACGTGTTCAAAATCATCGACAAGCCGGCCAAGGGCGTCAAGTGCGATGCCATCGAAGGCATTTTGAAAGAGGGCGAAGGCGTTCTCGATGATTTCGCCAAGACAGTTTCCGGCGATGCGGCGATCATCGCGGCGGCGCAGGCTGTCGAGCATTATGAGATCACCCGCTACGGCACGCTGCGCCGCTGGGCCAAGGTGCTGGGCATGAAGGACGCGCAGGCGATCCTTGAAAAGACGCTGGCCGAAGAGTCAAAGACCGATGAAGACCTGACCGCATTGGCGGATTCTTATGCGAACAAGGAAGCCGCGTAAGTTATGCTGCTTTGAGCACGTCCGCATTGGCGCAAGGAACAATTGCGCCAATGCGGCCTTGTTGTGTTGCTCACTACTCCGACGCATCACCCGATGCTCACAACTGCACGACCGGTCCTGAATTTTATTCACTTGCCGGTGAGGGCGCTTAAACGCTCTTTCTTTCCTGATTGCGCACCGCCATATTCGCGCCGGGGAGGAGCAGACAATGGACCATGGACCGGACACCATACTCGACAAGATTGGCACCTATCTTGCCGGGCAGCTCATGGAAACATCGTCCGGCTACATGCCGTTCACCCCGTCCGACCCTGACACGCTGCGCCGCGTGCTTCAGCCCGGCGACATCCTTCTGATCGAAGGCAACCAGCATGTGTCGAATGCGATCAAATATCTGACACAATCGACCTGGAGCCATGCGGCGCTTTATGTCGGCGAGGCGCTGCCGGAAAGTTCCGACGGTTCGCCGCGCCCGCGGCTGATCGAAGTGGTGCTGGGCGATGGCTGCATCGCCTCGCCGCTGGAAAAATACCAGACGTATAACACCCGCATCTGCCGCGCTGTGGCGCTGACGCCCGAGGACCGGCAGTCGGTTATTGCGTTCATGATCTCGCGGCTTGGCACGCGCTATGACACCAAAAACATTTTTGACATGCTGCGGTTTTTCTTCCCGACGCCGCCCGTTCCTGTGCGCTGGCGGCGGCGGATGATTGCGTTCGGTTCCGGCGAGCCGACCCGCGCTGTGTGTTCGACGCTGATTGCCGAAGCATTTGGCCAGATCGGCTATCCAATCCTGCCGGAGATTACCCGTGCGGTGGGTCGCTCATCAGCGCAGTCCGACTTTTCGCGCCGCGAAATCCTGCACATCCGCCATCATTCGCTCTACACCCCGCGCGACTTCGACCTGTCGCCATATTTTGCGGTGGTGAAACCGACCATTGAGCATGGGTTTGATTACAAGCGGCTGGAATGGAGCAAAGAGGCGGTGAAGGGTTGATGGTGCGGTTAAAGGCGGTTTGGCGAGCTGCCAAGGCGGTCTTGGCTCTTGCAGCCATCTTTGTCGTGACCGCTTATTTTGTGTTGCCTCTCGCGTGGAAACACTATGAGCATGAGCCGGCGCTGGCAGGAGTCTCCATGCGCACTGAGACCGCGCAGAACATACCCGGTGACCCGCTCAACATCGGCCTGATCGGCGATGAGGCGGAAGTGACCGCCGCGTTTCAGCGCATTGGCTGGGTTGCTGCGGATGCGCTCAGTGTCAAGAGTGATCTGGAAATTGCCGGAAGCGTGGTTCTGAATAAGGCCTATGCAAACGCGCCGGTCAGCAAGCTGTTTTATCAGGGCCGCGCGGAAGATCTGGCGTTTGAAAAGTCAGTGGGCGCAAGCGCCGACCAGCGCCACCATGTCCGGCTTTGGAAAGTTCTGGACACAAGTGCTGATGGCCGCCCGCTCTGGCTTGGTGCGGTCTCATTCGACACAGGAGTCGGCTTGAGCCATTTCACCGGCCAGATCACACACCATATTGACGGCAATCTGGACGCGGAGCGGGACGGGCTCATCAAGGAATTGGCGGATGCGAGGATCGTAACGCGCCTCTATCAAGTGTCGGGCATCGGGCCGACGCCGACAGGGCGAAATGGCGGCGGGGACGCATTCTTCACGGATGGCGAGGTGACAGTTGCGACCTTGAGCCATGAGAGCCAGCCTGACGCCGGACCGCCGGACGTGCTGGAAAACCCGCCATTGGTGCGGTTGAAACAGACAATTTGCGCTGCGTTTGGTGGGGAATAGTGGATGCACTTCTCTTCTCCCCGCCGTTTGCGGGGAGAAGGTGGACGCGCAGCGGACGGATGAGGGGCAGCGCGAATGATTAAGGTTAGCGCTCGTACTCACGCTCAGATAAAGGAAAGAGCGGATCATTGTTTTGACTTGGAGCTGCCCCTCATCCGGCCCTTCGGGCCACCTTCTCCCCGCAAGCGGCGGGGAGAAGGGAAAGCCGCTATGTGATTGCTGCGAGGCAATTGCCGCCACTCTTGCCTTGAAACCGCCCCCCGCAAGGTTTATCGGCAATGCTGATATTCTTCGCAAGGAACCACCCGATGCCCGTTTACCGTTCCCGCACCACCACCCACGGCCGCAACATGGCGGGTGCGCGCGGCCTTTGGCGCGCCACCGGCATGAAGGACGGCGATTTCGGCAAGCCGATCATCGCCGTCGTCAACTCGTTTACCCAGTTTGTGCCCGGCCATGTGCATCTGAAAGACCTTGGTCAACTGGTTGCCCGCGAGATCGAAAGGTCTGGAGGCGTTGCCAAGGAGTTCAACACCATCGCTGTTGATGACGGCATCGCCATGGGCCATGACGGCATGCTCTATTCGCTGCCGTCGCGCGAGATCATCGCTGACTCGGTCGAATATATGGTCAATGCCCACTGCGCCGACGCCATGGTCTGCATTTCCAATTGCGACAAGATTACGCCCGGCATGCTGATGGCAGCGATGCGGCTCAACATTCCGGCGGTGTTTGTCTCCGGCGGGCCGATGGAGGCGGGCAAATACATCGCTCCCTCCGGAAAGGTGATCGCGGTTGACCTCGTCGATGCCATGGTGGCCGCCGCTGACGACAATATATCGGACGCGGAAGTCGAGACCATTGAACGCTCGGCCTGCCCGACCTGCGGTTCGTGCTCTGGCATGTTCACCGCCAATTCGATGAACTGCCTGACCGAAGCGCTCGGCCTGTCGCTGCCCGGAAACGGGTCCACGCTTGCCACCCATTCTGACCGCGAGCGGCTGTTTCTGGAGGCCGGGCGCCGTGTCGTCGATATTGCCAAGCGCTGGTATGAAAAGGACGATGACACCGTGTTGCCGCGCATCGTCGCCTCAAAGAAATCATTCGAGAACGCCATGACACTCGACATTGCGATGGGCGGCTCGACCAACACGGTGCTGCACATTCTCGCCGCAGCCTATGAAGGCGGCATTGATTTCAACATGGACGATATCGACCGGCTGTCGCGCAAAGTTCCCTGCCTGTCGAAGGTCGCGCCGGCCAAATCCGATGTGCACATGGAAGACGTGCACCGCGCCGGTGGCATCATGTCGATCCTTGGCGAACTGGACCGTGCGGGCCTGATCAACCGCGACCAGCCGACTGTGCACGCCCGCACACTGGGTGATGCGATCGAGAATTGGGACATCACCCGCACGGCAGACCCTGAAGTCCTGAAATTCTTCCGCGCCGCGCCCGGCGGCGTGCCGACGCAGACCGCCTTCTCGCAGTCGCGGCGCTATGATGATCTCGATACCGACCGCGAAACGGGCGTCATTCGCTCGGCCCAGCACCCGTTCTCCAAGGACGGGGGACTGGCGGTATTGAAGGGCAACATCGCGCTTGAGGGCTGTATCGTGAAGACGGCGGGGGTGGACGAGAGCATCCTGAAATTCTCCGGCCCGGCGCGCGTCTTCGAGAGCCAGGACGCATCTGTCAAGGCGATCCTGTCAAACGAGATCAAGGCGGGTGACGTCGTCGTCATCCGCTACGAAGGCCCGCGCGGCGGACCCGGCATGCAGGAAATGCTCTACCCGACCAGCTATCTGAAATCCAAAGGCATGGGCAAAGTCTGTGCGCTTTTGACTGACGGCCGCTTCTCGGGCGGCACATCGGGTCTGTCCATCGGCCATGTCTCGCCGGAAGCTGAGGAAGGCGGGCTGATCGCGCTGGTCGAAGAGGGCGATTTGATCGAGATCGACATCCCGAACCGCACCATCAATCTTGCGGTGAGTGATGAAGAAATCGCCCGCCGCCGTTCCGTCGAAATCGCGCGCGGCAAGGATGCTTGGACGCCCAAGGCTCCGCGCAAACGGCAGGTGACGACGGCGCTGAGGGCCTATGCGAAGTTGACGACGAGTGCGGCCAAGGGTGCTGTGCGGGTCGTTGATTGAGGCTCCAAGGATAGGCTGCCAAGCTGCCTTTCAGATCGACCGTAATCTGTCGCGTGATCCCCGACTTGGCGGCAGATCACCCGCCGTTGATCACCGTGTCGAACATCGTGAAGCGTTCCTGACCGTTGTTGACGTTGATGAAGTATGTGTCGCCGGACTGGCGGAAGCGGAAGGCTGACACGCCTGACAGGGATCGCACGTCGCCATTGTCAAATTCGAGCACGCGTTGATCGCCGTCCGGCAGGGTGATCGATACGGTTGCCCTGTCGCGACCGCTGCGCGTCACGCCGAACTCGCAGCTTCGGACGCTCGGGTAACCTGTAATGGCGCAGTCGAGGTCGCCGGTTGCCTGCGTGTCCGGTCTTGGCACGATGACATCATCCGGGCGGCTGTCATCAACAGGCGCTGCGGCTTCGCGCAAATACCGCCCGTTTGCCCAGCCTGTCTGATTGGCAAAATCAGGATTCTGCACCTTGCACCAGCGCTGCGCATCGATGCGGCGGCAGCCGAGATTGGCCAGCACAGCGCCATTTCGGAATGTGGCGACGACGCGCTCTGCTCTTGACGGGCCGCGGCGCACGTTGAGCCTGTCGCCCGGCGTCAAGCCACTGACTGTCCAAAAGTCAGGTCCACCGGCTTCGCCATCGGCAAAGTCATCAGACGGTGGCGGAGTTTTGATGGGCTGCTCCTCGTCAACCGGCGCGCCGGATTCGCGCAGATAGCGGCCGTTCACCCAGCCTGCCTGTGCGGGGAAATCCGGATTGCGCACCTTGCACCAGCGCTGCTCATCAATGCGGCGGCACCCAAGGTTGGCCAGAACCGCGCCGTTGCGGAAGGTTGCGACGACGCGCTCGGTTCTTGACGGGCCGCGACGCATGTTGAGTTTGTCGCCCGGCGTCAAGCCGCTGACCGCCCAAAAGTCCAGGCCAGCGGATTCGTCACCGGCCACAGGTGGCGGCGACGGAGTACCACCGGAGATGGCGACGGTCAGGCTGTAGTCAGAGGTTTCGCCGCGTCGCGCAGCAGCACGGATGAGATAAACACGTACAACATAGTTGCCTGTGGTGCCAAGCCGCGCCGTAAACTTGGCCGGATTGCCCTGATCCTGCCCGACAAACAGCGCATCGCCCGTGACGGGTGCCAACAGGTTGAAAAATGCAAACCTGTTGGACGGGGCGAAACTGATGCTGATGGTCTGGCCGCGCTTGGCTGAAACAACATAATCAATTGTCTGCCGCCCGGAAATCTCGCCGCTGATTGTGGCTTGGCTTCTTCCGGGTGCAAACCCCAGCTTTTGTTGGGTGAGGCCTTGCGCAAACACACCTGCCGGCATCAGCACAAAAAGAATGGAGAGCAGCGCGATCAGTTTTTTCACAAGTGCCTCTTTATGTTTCGGCGCAGATGCCCTGCCAGAATCGATCTGACATGACCATGGCAGAATTGCGCCGAAAAGACACTGAACATCATCAGAAAAACGCAGCAATTGAATGCCGCGCCGCTTACGCATCCGGTCTAAATATTCACCTGAGCCCCGATCTCCACGACCCTGCCTGCCGGAATGTGGAAGTAATCTGTCGCTGCTGCGGCGTTGCGGGAGAGGTAGATGAAGAGGCGGCTTTGCCAAGCCGGCATTGCGCTTTTGGCCGAGAGGCGCAAGGATCGGCGCGAGACGAGGAAGGACGTGGACATGATGTCGAACTTCCAACCGAGCTTGCGACACAATGGCAAAGCGGCGGGGATGTTTGGCTCTTCCATATAGCCGAAGGTGATGATCACGCGGCGGAAGTTTGGCTTCAGCTGTTCCATCTGGATGCGATCAGCGTCATCGACACGCGGCTTGTTGGATGTTGCCACGGTCAGAATCACATTGTCCTCGTGCAGTGACTTGAAGTGTTTCAGGCTGTGCAGAAGCGCGACCGGCACATGGTCCGGATGGGCGGTGAGAAAGATGGCTGTGCCGGGAATGGTTGGCGGCATTTTGCGCTCGAACGAATTCAGCAGGTCCGTGAGCAGCATTTCAGAGCGGGCTTCCTTGCGGGCAAGAAGCGCGGTGCCGCGCATCCAGGTCCACATCACAAGGCAAACGGCAGCGGCAAGCAGGAGCGGCACATAGCCGCCATCGAGGATTTTCATCAGATTGGCTCCCAAAAAGACCAGATCAATCACAAGAAACGGAATGATCAGCGTCAGCGAGGCCCACAGTGGCCAGCCCCAATTGCGGTTGACAACGATGATGGCAAGCATTGCCGTGACGACCATGGTGCCGGTAACGGCAATGCCATAGGCGCTGGCGAGACCCGACGAGTTTCCGAAAGCAAGCACGAGCGCCAGCACACCGAACATCAGGATGAGGTTTACGCCCGGGATATAGATCTGGCCGGATTGTTCTTCGGACGTGTGCATGATGCGCATGCGCGGCAGAAGTTTGAGCTGTATCGCCTGACGGGTCAGCGAATAGGCACCGGTGATGACCGCTTGGCTGGCGATGATGGTTGCTGCTGTTGCAAGGAACACCATCGGCAACAGCGACCATTGCGGATACAGAAGAAAGAACGGATCAGATGCTGAGGCGGGGTTGGCCAGCACCATCGCGCCTTGGCCGAAATAGTTGAGCGCTAGCGCCGGAAATGCAACAGCGCTCCACGCGACCTGAATCGGGCCGCGGCCGAAATGGCCAAGGTCCGCGTAGAGCGCCTCCGCGCCTGTCACGGCCAGAAATACCGCGCCAAGGACCACAAGCCCGAGCGCACCGTTGGTTGCCAGAAAGCTGACAGCGTTTGCCGGATTGAGCGCTGAAAGAATGGCCGGGTTGTCGGCAATGTGCAGCAGACCGCCTGCGGCGAGCGCGGCAAACCAGACGAGCGTAATTGGCCCGAAGAATTTGGAGACGGCACCTGTGCCGCGCCATTGTACAGAAAACAGCGCGACGATGATCACGACGGAGATTGGCAATACATAAGGCTCCAGCGCCACCGTCACGAGCTTCAGGCCCTCGACGGCAGACAGTACGGAAATCGCGGGCGTGATCAGCGCATCGCCGTAGAAGAGCGCGGCACCAAGTGCGCCAAGCGCAATGACGGCAGGAACGCTTTTGCCTAGCGAACGCTGCGCCAAGGCCAGCAGCGTCAGGGTGCCACCCTCGCCCTCATTGTCGGCGCGCAACAGGATCATGATGTATTTTAATGTGACAACGATCATCAACGCCCAGAAGATCAGCGACAAGACACCAACAACGGCAGCATCTGCCGCCATGCCGCCTTTGACAGCGGCACCATAGGCCTCGCGGAAGGCGTAGAGCGGCGAAGTGCCGATATCGCCGTATACAACGCCGACCGCGCCGATTGTGAGCGCAAGGAAGCCCGCTTGCCTCGCAGTGTGCGGTGTTGCGTTGTGCGCAATGGCCTCGGCTGGCTTGGTTATTGCGGCATCCATGACTGTTTCTCCTTGCGCAGGGTGCGCCAAGCCAAGACTTATCTGCCGATGCGTATAAGGTTTCGATTGCGATCTGGGGTGGCCCGCATAAGGAAAACGTAAAGACGCTGGACATTCGCGTCTGTCGCCATGCAGATGCCTTCATGGAACCAATGCGAACCTTGAGCCCGGTGGCCCGCGTCTCCCGTCCGCGCGCGCTGCATTATGTCGTGTCGGCGCTGTTTGTCTCGGCAGTGGCGTTGTTCGCCACGGCGTCCGTTTCATGGCTCCCTGCAACCGGATTGCCGCTTCTGTTCCTCGTGGCGGTGCTCGGCAGCGCGGTCACGTTCGGCCTGTGGCCGGGCATTGCAGCAGCAGCGTTTGCCTTTGCGACATACAATTTTCTGTTCGTTGAGCCGCTTTATACGTTCAGGGTCGGCAGCGCTGCTGATGTGCTGGCTTTATCCCTCTTCCTGTTTACGGCAGCGCTGACCGGATGGCTAGCCGGGCGGGCGCGCGATGAGGCGGATGCTGCAACGCGGCGGGCGGCGCATCTTGCGCAATTGTCAGCATTTTCGTCCGAGCTTGGCGATTGCAGTTCGGCAAAAGATGTCATGGCCGCGTTTTCGCTCCGCGCAGCCCGGGTTTCCGACACGCCGGTCGTGGTGATGCAGCAGACCGGCGGGACCATTGAGGTTGCAACGGCAGAACCTGCGGGCACGACCCTTGACGATGTGAGCATGCAGGCCTGCGAGCGGGCATTCCGATATGGCCGCGAACAGGCGGCCACCGCGGCTGGCTGGCAGGGCAGCCGGTTCGGGTTTTACCCCATCGTGATTGATGCCAAGGCTGTTTTTGTTGCGGGTATCGGCGCGCCGGAGCTTGACCGGCTGCGCAGCGCCGAGATTGACCAGACTGTAACCACCATGGTGGCACAAGCGGCATCCGCAATCGGCCGAATTGCGCAGACACAGGCGATCAATGCGGCACGCATCCGTGCCGACCAGGAAACATTGCGCGCGGGTCTGCTCCTGTCACTGTCGCATGATCTGCGCACGCCTTTGGCCACGATACTTGGCTCTGTCTCGACCTTGCGTGACCTTGGCCACTCGATGCCGGATGCGGCGCGGATGGACCTTCTTGCTGCAACGGAAGAAGAGACGCGACGGCTTGCGCGCTATGTCGATGATTTGTTGACGATGACACGGCTCAAAACCGGCCTGAAACCGCATCTTGCCATGACGGATATGCAAGACGTCGCGGCCTCTGCCGTCACGAGGGCGCAGGCGGCACATCCGGCGTGCCGTTTCGGGTTGACAATGAAGGACGGTTTGCCGCAGGTCTGGACAGACGCCGCCTTGCTGGAACAGGCGCTGTTCAATCTCATGGACAATGCAGCCAAATTCTCGGACATAAAGCCCGTCCATCTTTCAGCAGGCCACGACGAAAGTGGTGTGCACTTTGACGTTACGGACCACGGGCCGGGGATAGCGCCGCAATTGCATTCAGTCATTTTTGACCCGCTGTTTCGTGGCCAAGACAGCGGCAAAAGCGGAACAGGGCTTGGGCTTGCGATCGTGAAATCGATTGTAGAAATATTGGGTGGCACGGTCACTGTCAGCAGCCCACAACCGGAAGGCAAAGGGTCTGTCTTCACGCTTTTTCTGCCAGCCAACGGGACGTTATCATCATGAGCGGAAAAGTGCGCATCCTTGTGGTTGACGATGAGCCGCAAATCCGGCGGTTCCTGCGCCATGCACTCGACGCATCAGGGTTTGAACCTGTGTTCGCTGAAACCGCAGCGGAAGCGCTGCTGTCCGTCAAGCGCACCAAACCGGCGGCGGTGGTGCTTGATCTCGGATTGCCGGATCTGGATGGCAAGCTGGTGATCGGCCAGATACGCCAGACGTCGGCGGTGCCGATCATCGTGCTTTCCGCCCGCGATCAGGAAGCTGAGAAGATCGCGGCATTTGATCTTGGCGCCAATGATTACGTCGTCAAACCATTCGGCATCGGCGAGTTTCTGGCGCGGCTCCGGGCCGTCCTGCGCTCAAGCCAGCCGGAGACTAGTGGAAACGCGTTGCTGGCCAGTGGGCCGATCTCAATAAATCCGGACCGCCATGAGGCGATGAAGAACGGCGCGCCGGTCCGCTTGACTCCCAAGGAATTCGAGCTCTTGTCGCTGCTCGTTCGCCACGCGGGCCGCGTCATGACACACAGCCACATTCTGGAAACCGTCTGGGGCCCGGCTCACCGTGAGGATATCGCGTACCTGCGCGTGTTCGTCGGCCAGTTGCGCCACAAGATCGAAGACACACCGTCCGAACCGGTGTTGATCCTGACGGAACCCGGTATTGGATACCGGTTCGCGGATGGAGGTTGAGTCAGACAGACTCGGTCTGACCGTCAGGCCGCTCGCACCGCCAAGCTAACGCCGGTTGCTTTCTGCAACTGGTTGATCACCGCAAACAGATTCTGCGCCGTCGGATTGCCGTTGGGCCCGAACATGCGCATCACGCTTTTCACAGGCTTGCCAATTTTGGCGGCAAGCTCTTCAAAGCCAATGGTGGCATTGATGTAATCGCGCAGCACGTTTCTGCCGATATCCACATCGTCTGCGAGCAGCAACCCGATTGCTTCGGACAAGAGCGCCGCTCTAAACGCAGAGTCGTGCGCGGCGCGGGCTTTGACGGTGTCCTTGAAGTCGCGTGTGAGGGGCATGTCAGCTTTCCTTCTTCTTGCTCTTGTAGTCTTGCCACCGCATTGTTGCATCGGTGATATCACGCTGCTGCCGTTGCTTAGTCCCTCCTGCAAGCAGAATGACAAGCGCATCGCCTTCCCGGCCAAAATATATCCGATATCCCGGACCCCAATCAATCTTGTATTCCAGAACACCCAACCCAACAGATTTCACATTTGACAAATTGCCCATTTCCAAGCGGATTAGCCCAACGTTCACCTTCGCGGCAGCTTGCGCATCAAGCCGGTTGAACCAAACGGAAAATGGACTGCCTCCATAAGGCGATTGATACTCAATAATCCGCATTATCATTTGGTAACATACATGTTACTGTATTGCAAATACTTTTACACCCCATGCAGCGCGGCAAACGTCTGCGCACTCGCCCGCATCCATGCGCCCTTGAACCGGGCGTCTTCCGTGCCTGACAGCAGTTCGCCTTTTTTGAGTGGCGGGTAGAGGTCCATGAAGCTTTTGACCTTGCCCTCGCCGACGCGCTTGTGGAAGTGGAAGCGGCGGAAGCCGGAGGGGTGAGCCAGGCCTGCACCACCGACCACTTCGGCAAGTGCTTCAAGCGTCTTTTCATGGAATTGTTTGACCCGCACCGCCTTGTCCGTAACAACCAGCGCCTTCTGCCGTTCGGGGTCCTGCGTGGCGACGCCTGTCGGGCAATGATCAGTGTGGCAGGTCTGGCTCTGGATGCAGCCCACCGCGAACATGAAGGCGCGGGCCATGTTCACGAAATCTGCGCCGAGCGCCATGGTGCGCGCGATGTCAAACGCCGAGATCATCATGCCGGACGCGCCGATCTTGATGCGGTCGCGCAGGCCGGCACCGACCAGCGAGAAGTGCACAAACGTCAGCGCCTCCTGCAGCGGCATGCCGATGTGGTCGATAAACTCCGAAGGGGCAGCGCCTGTGCCGCCTTCCTTGCCGTCCACAACGATGAAATCCGGCGTTACGCCGGTCTCCAGCATCGCCTTGACCACGGCGAGAAACTCATGCCGCTGGCCGATGCACAGCTTGAAGCCGACGGGCTTGCCGTCCGACAATTCGCGCAGCTGTCTGATGAACGCGATCAACTCAAGCGGTGTCGAGAAAGCCGGATGTGCGGCGGGCGATATGCAATCCTGACCCATCGGGATGCCGCGCATTTCGGCGATTTCGGGCGTGATCTTGGCCGCCGGCAACACGCCGCCATGGCCGGGCTTTGCGCCCTGTGAAAGTTTGATCTCGATCATCTTGATCTGCGGCTCGGCAGCGCGGGCCTTGAACTTGTCTGGTGAAAACGTGCCGTCATCGTTGCGGCAGCCGAAATAGCCGGAGCCGAGTTCCCAGATCAGATCGCCGCCGTGTTGGCGATGGTAGGGCGAAGCGCCTCCCTCGCCGGTGTCGTGGGCAAAGCCGCCCATCTTCGCGCCCCTGTTCAGCGCCTGAATCGCGTTGGCCGACAGCGAGCCGAAGCTCATGGCGGAAATATTCAAGACCGACGATGAATAGGGCTGCTTGCAATCCGGTCCGCCGATGGTGACGCGGAAATCGTGGCCGGAGACATGGGTCGGAGCCATTGAATGGGATATCCATTCATAATTCGGCTCATAAACATCGAATTCGGTACCAAAGGGCCGCTTGTCGAGCTGGCCCTTGGCGCGCTGATAGACCAGCGAACGCTTGTCGCGCGGAAACGGTCGGCCATCCTTTTCGCCCTCGAAGAAATACTGCCGGATTTTCGGCCGCAGGTCTTCCATCAGATATCGCAAATGACCGGAGATCGGATAGTTGCGCAAGATCGAGCGCTTCTCTTGTCGGATGTCGCGTATGCCAAGCGCGGCGAAGCCACCGAAGACCAGCAACGGCAAGAGAAGCAACGAAAACGTGTTTGGCGCGGCCAGCATTTCGATCAGGATCGCGGCAGCCATCACAACCGAAAGCGTCAGCGGCAGCATGCGCAGCGAGAGTGCGGTTTTCAGTGTCGCAAGATTGAAGCTCATGCCCGACCCTCCCAAGCCCTGTCATGATGACCGCTAATGCATCATCATTGCGCGGGGATGACAAGGGTGGCGTATTTCAGCTTGCGTTTTCCGATCAACACACAGCTCCATGGGAGCATAGGTGGGCCAGCGGTTGTCACTTTCACTTTGAACGAAAAGCAAAAAGTCCGGGCTTGCATTTTCCGCTGCTCCAGGATGCCTCCAATCATCGTCTCGCAGACGCTCACAGAAACCAATACAATTTCAGCTTTAATGTTCCCTGTATCAATTCTCGAACTTTTCACATCACAATTGTGCAGCTAAAAGCGGTATTTCATTATGCAGATCCTGGATGCGTCCTATTAGCGAGGAGTGGCTTTATGAATGCCGCTACAATTGACACCGCACGCACCTCGACTGCCGGATATGGACATCAGATAATATCGTTGTCGTCTGACGAGCTTGATGACATCGCAGGAGCAGGTTGCAGAGGACGCGCCGACGCCATAGGGGACGGATTTGCCGCCGGAGCATTGGGGGGGCTACTCTTCAGGGTTAACTTCTGATACCCAGTCTCTGGGACCAGGTCGTGTCGTCAGATAGTGGATTCCCAAATCAGCGAATGAGTGATTCATAGGAAGCCTTGTTGGTTTGAGGGCTTTCGCTATGGCACGTTATGGACTTCGAGATGATCAATGGGATCGGATCAAGGATTTTCTGCCTGGCCGCGCAGGCCATGTTGGTGGCACGGCTGCCGATGACCGCCTCTTTGTCGAAGCCGTTTTGTGTCGCTATCGCGCAGGCATACCGTGGCGCAATATGTCGGCTCGATTTGGTAACTGGAAGGTGGCTCACAAACGTCTGCGGCGATGGTGTGAGACCGGTGTTTTAGGGCGTGTTTTCATGCACTTGGCTGCTGATAGCAACCCACGAATAGCGACATGATAAAATCGGCGGTTGAAGGGCGGGACGCCTGCATAGCTGCTGCGGTCAACTGGTCCCCAGCCTTTACCGTGGCCCTTGGTGCGTCTATTGCCAATACTCTCTCAAATTCTCCAAGAGTCGGCCAATTCTTGGTGTCAAACTGACCAGAAAGCGCCATAAGTCGCTCTCGAACCCAAGAATTAAACCGCGTTGCACTTGGTTTGTGAATTCATCCGGCATGGATCAATCGGTGGCATTTATCTCACTCCGATGATTTTAGATCATTCACGAACCAAAGCTACGAACTTTTGGCAAGGTATGCAGTACCTAAACGATTTTTTTTTGATCAATGCTCAGGTACAAATTGGCGATAAATGATTGGCGCTATTTCCATCAGCCAACCCAAATTCACGACAGCTATACCAGGGCATCAGCCCCGAACGCCGCAATTGCCGCCTTTGCCACTTCAACATCTTCATCTCCCGTGCCAGACCCAACTCCAATGCCAATGCCACCAGCCAGCTTGCCGTTGAAGCGGATCGGAAGGCCGCCCTTGAGCAAGGTCATTGCGCCCTTCGACGAAATCGACGCCGCAATTGTCGCCTCGTTGCCCAATGCGCCCGTGGGATCGTTGGATGAGGCGGCGGTGCGGGCCTTGGCGTGGGCGATGCGCAGGCTCAGGAATTTGGCACCGTCCATGCGCACGCTTGCCAGCACTTCGCCGGAAGCACCAACCACAATGATACATTGCGGGACACCCATGGCGGTAGCCCTTTCGATGCCTGCATGGATCATTGCCAGCGCGCCCTCGTGAGTGAGTTTAATCGACTCGGCAGTATGGGCGTTCATGTGCTTTCTCTCTCAACAATGCGGATGTTGGTGAGCACCAGTTCGCGGCGATTGACGTGCTCTGGATTTTGTATGGTGGCGAACAGTTTGCGCGCTGCAAGACGGCCGATTTCGTAGCACTCTATGTCCACTGACGTGAGGCGCGGGTGGCAGCAGGCGGCGATTTCGTAATTGCCGAAACCGGCAATCGCGATGTCTTTGGGCACGCTCAGCCCCCGTCTTTGGCATTCCATCAGCGCACCAAATGCCGAAAGGTCAGAGACACAAATGACCACCTCAGTGTCTGGCCATTGCGACAGCACGCCCCCCATTGCCTGCGCACCCTGCTCCATGGAAATCGGCGGGACGCCGAATGAAACGACGCGGCCTTCCGGCAGGCCAAGTCCGGAAATGGCCGACTGAAACCCGGCGCGGCGCTGGTTGCCGCGCGTATCGCGCTCGGTGGTGCCGCCGATGTAGGCGAACTTGCGATAGCCCTTGCCGGCCAACGTCCGGACCAGCAGCGACATCGCGTCGGCATTGGAAAAGCCGACGACCTGATCAATGGGGTTGGCGGGCAAATCCCAGGTTTCGACCACAGGAATGCCTGCATTCTCCAGCATCCGGCGGGCACGGTCGGTGTGGATGCCGCCCGTCAGAATGATGCCTTCCGGCCGGCGGCGCAGCATGGCTTCGATCAGGCGTTCCTCACGCTCGACGGAATAATCATTGTAGGCGAGGAGCAGCTGCAAGCCGGTCTTTTCGAGCTCGTCTGTGATGCCGCGCGCCGTATCGGAGAAGTTGGAGTTGTTGATCGAGGGCACGATGGCGGCGACGAAGCCGGTGCGCTTGGACGACAGGCTTCCTGCGGACAGGTCGAGCACATAGCCGAGTTCATCAATCGCCTTGAAAATGCGCTCACGGGTGGTTTGTGAAACGAGACCCGAATTTTTCAATGCCCTTGAAACTGACATGGACGACACCCCGGCGTGGCGGGCGACATCGGCCATGGTCGGCATCTGGCCATCCGGATTGCGGGGTTGCTCTGGCTTGTTCATGTGCATTTTCGGGTTCGATTTGAGCGTTTGATGTTAGCGCTACCAGATGCTTTGCTCAAGGGTGTAATCATGATCGAAACGGGGCAAAATCCGCTCGAATGACGTTCGAAACCTGTTCCAAATCCGCTCGAACCGCTTGCAGCGCGAAGCGTGCGTGTTAATGATAGCGATAACATAAAACGCTGCTTTTTGGCGGCGCTAAGACGGAGATATTTTCGATGTTCGGTGATGTGGAAGGCGCGGGATTTGAGGTTCTGGATGACCGGTTCAACAGCTGCTTTGTCGGGCATGTTGCGGTCGAGAGGTTGTGGGCCGGCGCGCGGTGGCTTGAGGGACCGGCATGGTTTGGCGCTGGACGCTATCTGGTGTTCTCCGACATTCCGAACAACCGGCTGATGCGGTTTGACGAGACGGACGGGTCGGTTTCCGCATTTCGCAATCCGTCGAACAATTGCAATGGCAACACGGTGGACAATCAGGGAAGGCTGGTGACCTGCGAGCATCTGGCGCGGCGGGTGACGCGGACCGGGCATGACGGATCGATTACGGTGATCGCCGATGCCTACAAGGGCAAGCGGCTCAATTCGCCGAACGATGTGGTGGTGCGCAGGGACGGGACGATCTGGTTTACCGATCCGAGTTACGGCATCATGACGGATTATGAGGGGGACCGGGCGCAGATGGAGCAGGACGGCTGCCATGTCTATTGCGTTGATCCGGCGAGTGGTGAAATCGACCGTGTGACCGATGACTTCGACAAGCCGAACGGGCTGGCGTTCTCGCCGGACGAGAAAACGCTCTATGTCGCCGACAGCGGCAAGCCGAAGCATATGCGCAAGTTTGATGTCGATGGAACCAAGCTGACCGACCAGGGTGTGTTCGCCACCTGCACAGCAGGCCTGTTTGACGGGTTCCGTGTGGACAGGAACGGCAACGTCTGGTCAAGCGCGGCGGACGGGGTGCATTGCCTTGCTCCGGATGGCACACTGATCGGCAAGGTGCGGATACCGGAACTGGTGTCGAACGTCTGCTTTGGCGGGCCGAAGCGCAACCGGCTGTTCATCACCGGGCGGACGTCGCTTTATTCGGTGTTTGTCGTTGCCAACGGAGCGACCGCAGGATGAGCGCGCAGCCGTTGAAGATCGCCTTTCTTGGCATAGGGCTGATGGGTTTTCCCATGGCCCGCAATCTGCTGCAGGCCGGTTTTGATCTTACCGCTTGGAACCGCTCACCGGACAAGGCCAAGGCGCTGGAGGCTTTTGGCGGCAAGTTCAATTTGTCGGCCAAGGATGCAGTGCGCGATGCTGACGTCACGGTCGCCATGCTGTCCGATGGTCCGGCGGTTGCGGACATGTTGTTTGCGCAAGGTGTGGCAGATGCGATGCGACAAGGCACGGTGTTCATCGACATGAGCTCAATCAAGGCCGAAGAGGCCCGCGATCACGCTGCGCGGCTGTCGGCGATCGGCATTGCCGCGCTGGACGCGCCGGTTTCCGGCGGCACCAAGGGCGCGGATGCGGGCACGCTAGCGATCATGGCGGGCGGCAGCGCGGAGGCGTTTGCAAGAGTGGAGCCGGTGCTGAAGGCCATGGGACGGCCGACCCATGTCGGGCCATCAGGTTGCGGGCAGATTGCAAAGCTGGCCAATCAGGGCATTGTTGCCGTGACAATCGGTGTGGTTGCCGAGGCGATATTGCTTGCCGAAAAGGCCGGATTGTCCAAAGGCGCACTGCGGCAGGCGCTGGCGGGCGGGTTTGCCGACTCGGTGATCCTGCAACAGCACGGGGGGCGGATGGAGGAGCGGAATTTTGTGCCGGGCGGACCGTCTGCTTATCAGTTGAAAGATCTCAACAATTTGCTTGGTGCGGGCAAGAGCCTTGGCCTGACGCTGCCACTGGCGACGGCCTTGCGCGACCGGTTTGCCGCGCTGGTCGATGAGATGGATGGTGCGATGCTGGATCATTCAGCGCTGTTTCTTGAGCTGCAGGCGCGGCAAAAGGACAGCGATTAGATTTGCGCACCACTGTGTGTTCCGGCGTTGCACGATTTTGTGGAACAAATTACGGCGGCTAATTGTTGATGTGCGTGCGCGGGGTTTGCCTACCTGCCCACGCCGGAGACAAAAGCGATGCTGTTGATTGACGCTGTTTTTGCGAGGACTCACATTGCGGAGTGGGATTTGGCGCTGCGCCTGCTGGTGGCCGTCGTTCTTGGCGGTGTTATCGGCTGGGAACGGGAGGCCAAGAACCGTCCGGCGGGTTTGAAGACCCATATGCTGACATCGCTGGCAGCGGCAGTGTTTTCAGTAGTCGCACTCGAACTTGTTCATTGGGCGCAGAAGAACGGCACGTCAGCAGATCCGATCCGCGCGATTGAAGCCGTGACGGCAGGGGTCGCGTTTCTGGCGGCAGGCACGATCATCCAGTCACGCGGCAAGGTGACGGGCCTAACGACAGGCGCGGGCATGTGGCTGGCAGGTGCCATCGGTGTTGCGGCAGGCACGGGGCTTTACTCAATCGCGATCTATGTTGCTCTACTTGCGTTTGTCATACTTGCCGGTCTCAATCGCCTTTCGCAGAGCATCAATCCAGAGGATGATCATTGACGCTCAGGGAAACGAGAGATTGCCTCCAACCTGACTGCCACCGATTGCCTCAAATCACATGCCCGTCCGTGCCGAACATGTGGGCGCGGGTGGCGTCGAGGCTGAGGCCGATGGTGTCGTTCGGTGCAATGGCGATGCCGCCGTCGCCTTCCATGACCAATTGGCCAATGGGCGTATCGACATAGGCGATGGTGGAGTTTCCGAGCTGTTCGACAATCTGGACGATGCCGGTGGTGAGGGCGGCTTTGTCGCCGGTGTTGAGGATGGTGATGTGCTCAGGACGGATGCCGACTTCGAGCGGGCTGCTTGGCGTTGCCGAGTTCGGATGACGGCGGCGGATCGGGATTTGCGCGCCGCCTTGCATTTCCACGGTTACGCTGTTGCCATCGGCGCTTGTCACAGTGCCGGGAATGAAATTCATTGCGGGCGAGCCGATGAAGGAGGCGACGAATTTGTTGGCCGGGCTGTTGTAAAGTTCGAGCGGCGCGCCGGCCTGCGAGATGCGGCCCTTGTCTAGGACGACAATCTTGTCGGCCAAGGTCATAGCCTCGACCTGATCGTGCGTGACATAAACCATGGTGGTCTTGAGATTCTGGTGCAATTTGGCAAGCTCAAGCCGCATCTGCACACGCAGGAGCGCATCAAGGTTGGACAGCGGTTCATCAAACAGGAACACCTCCGGCGCGCGCACCAGCGCACGGCCAATGGCAACGCGCTGGCGCTGGCCGCCGGACAGTTGGGCGGGGCGGCGGTCGAGCAATTGTTCCAGCTGGAGCATCTTGGCGATTTCGGCAGCTTTGGCATTTTGCACATCGCGCGAGACGCCGGCCAGCGACAGCGAGAAGCAGATATTGTCGCGCACGGTGAGGTGCGGGTAGAGAGCATAGGATTGGAACACCATGGCGACGCGGCGTTGGGACGGGGCCAGTCGGGTGACATCAACGCCGCCGATGAAGGCACTGCCTTCAGTGATGGTTTCCAGACCGGCGATCATGCGCAGCAAGGTTGACTTGCCGCAGCCGGACGGGCCGAGCAGCGCGCAGAACGAGCCGTCGTCCACAGTCAGGTCAAGATTTTTAATGACCTCGACGGCACCGTAGCGTTTGGAGATGTTCCTGAGTTCAACGGACGCCATGGCAGTCTCCGCGCATTGATAATGTGGGTGACTTGGTCATGTCCGTGTCATCCCTTGATGCCGGCGGTCAGCATGATTGCCTGTGTGACCCGGCGCTGGAAAATCAGGTAGACAATGGCAACCGGCAGCGCGGCGAGGATCGCGCTCGCCAAATCACGGGCGTATTTGACGCCGAACGCATCGGTGACCTGCGTGATGCCGACGGTGATGTTCATCATCTCTTCGGACGTGGTGACCAGAAATGGCCAGAGGAAATTGTTCCACGCACTGATGAAGGTGATGATGGCGAGCGCGGTGGTGATGCCCCAGTTCATTGGCAGGTAGAGACGGAACAGCAGCTGGAATTCCGTTGCGCCGTCGATGATTGCCGCCTCGCGGAAATCCTTCGGAACCGAGTCGAAAAATTGCTTGTAGATCATCACGGTGACCGGCGCGATCAACTGCGGCAGGACGACGCCGGTCCAGGTGTTGATGAGCTTGAACTGGCTCATCAGGACAAAATGGTTGACGATCAGCGCCGGGATCGGGACCATGAAGGACGCCAGGATCATCCACCACAAGAATTTGCGACCCGGAAACTCCAGCTGCGATATCGCATAGCCTGCCGCCGCGCTCATCATGATGACCAGAACAGTCACCATTGCAGATGTCACCAGCGAATTGACATACCAGAGGCCGATCTTGGTGTTGAACAGGACGTGGGTGTAGGCCTCCAGCGTGAACCGGTCAGGGAAGAAATCAACGCCGGGGCGCACAATGTCCTGCTCCGGCTTGAAGGTGGTGACGAGCGTCCAGTATATCGGGAAAGCCCACAAAATTGCGCCGAGGAACGTGACGACGGTGATGATCAGACCGGCGCGGTCAAGCATCATGATCCGGTTGAAGCGGGCGGCGTTCGGGCCTGCCGGTTCGTTCAGGTTGGCGGCAATTGTGGTCATTTCTCGCCCCTTGCCCGCAGCAGCTGATATTGCAGCACCGACACCGCGACGATGACGACGAACAGCAGCAGCGCCACCGTTGCGCCGTAGCCACCCTGATTTTTCTGGAACGCCGAGCGGTAGATCAGCTGCACGAGACCCAGCGTCGCATCAATGCGTCCACCGTTGCCGAAGAGGTAGATTTGGTCGAAGATTTTCAGCTGCAGGATCAGCTGGATGGTGGCGACCAGAACCGTAATCGGCCAGATCAGCGGCCATGTTATGCGGCTGAACTGTTGCCAGCGAGTGGCGCCGTCGAGCTCGGATGCTTCGTAAATTTCGCTCGATATGTTGCGCAGGCCCGCGATGAACAAAAGCACATTGAAGCCGACCAGCCACCAGATGGTGATGAGGGCAACAGCGGGCATGAACAGCGGCAGGGTGCGGAAAATGGCAATGTTTTCACCGGTGAAGTAGGCGATT
>JANPEK010000343.1:0-4301 GCA_031422915.1 Phyllobacteriaceae bacterium
GGAAATGTTCAAGGGCGTCGGCCGACACTTCGGTCTTGGGCATAAGGCACAGAAGGCGATGGAGCAGCGAATACACACTGTTGCCGGCCATCCGGTCGAAACATTTGTCATGAGCGAACAGCTCAAGCGTTTCGACGGCGAGGTGCTCGTCTGCCACGCGCCGGACGACCGCGAGGTTTCGTTCGCGGGAGCGCAAGCGATGGTAACGGCGGGCAAGCATGTGCGTTTGATGCAATTCGACGGCCTCGGCCATCGCCGCATTATTGCCGATGAGAGTGCGTTTGCAGTGCTGAAGGTGTTTGCGGCTGGCACAACGCAGTTGGCGGATGCTGCCTGAGCTGTCTACTCGAATATCGTCGCCAGCCTTGCCATGACATCCTGCGTGATGAAATCCGGCGCGTGTTCGATGAGTTTGCCGCCGCGCGCCTTGAGATCGACCGCTCGCGGCTGGTCGCATCTGATAACGCCGACAGCGCGGGTTCCTGCGCCGGTCAATGAGACTGCAAATCCCTTTGAGCGGGCGAAGTCGCCGCCTGTGGTGATCGGCAACACGACTGGAACTTGCGTCACCTGATTGAATTTGCGCGGCGAGACGATAAAAACGAAGCGTTTCCCCTGCTGTTCCCGTCCCGCTGTCGGGTCAAGATCCATATGCCAGATGTCGCCGCGCTCCATGCTCAGATTTCGCCTCCAACTGACGGCATTTCGAGCCAATCGCGATCCACCTCACCAATGGTTTCGTGCTCGGCCAGCAAATCGTCCAGACGGTGGTGCGGCTTTGCCTCTGCCACGGTCAGTTTTCCCTTGCTGACAGACAGCGACAGATTTGCGTCCGGCCCAAACGGCAGCGCTTCCAATACGGATGGAGGTATGGTCAGCATCGTCGAGCCGCCAACCTTTCGCAGTTTCACAGTCGCCATTGATGCCTCCTACATGTTATACAGGAGTATAACATTGCCGACTGAAAGCGCAACGAGCTTCAAGCACCGCGCGACGGGTGACACGACTGTCCAACTACCGCCGCACGATCACCTTCGTTCCAATCGCAACCTGCTCATAAAGATGGGTCACATCGTCGTTGGCCATGCGGATGCAGCCTGAGGACATGGCTTGGCCAATTGTCCACGGCTGATTTGTCCCATGGATACGGTAGATGCTGCCGCCGATATACATGGCCCGCGCGCCGAGCGGATTGTCCGGTCCGCCGGGCTGATAGGCCGGAAGGATGCGGCCGGTCTCGCGCTTGACGCGCGCGCGCATGACGGCCGGCGGGGTCCAGCCCGGCCATTCGGCCTTGCGCGACACCTTGTTGGCACCGGCCCATTCAAATCCCTCACGGCCAACGCCGACGGCATACTGGATCGCCTTGCCATTGCCGAGCGTGTAATAAAGCCGCCGCTCCGACGTTTCGATCACAATGGTGCCGCCCGGTACCGACGCGTCATACCGGACAGTCTTGCGCGGGATCGGCGATTTGTTCGAGCGGTAATGCCCGCCCTGAACACGCGGCTTGCCAGCCTGAATGAATCTTGCAAACGCGCTTTCGGCTTGTGCGGGTGCGCTGTAGCCAAAGGGGAGGGCGGTTACCAATGCCAAAAGAACGACGGCGGCGAGTTTGATCATTTTCAGGGCAGCTCTGTTGTTGCTTGAGGCGAATACGTTCACCTGACTCGATGCGCCGCGTCAACGGGGCAAAATCACAGTGCCGTGAACGTGATCGAACGCAGACAATCGGTCCGGACCTCACGCCCGGATTGGCTATGGTTTGTGCCAAATCGCGCAGCGGACGGTCAATCCGCTTTTCATGCGCACGTATTGCGCAAAACTGACCCGTCTGTGCCCTTCTTTCGTGGCTTGCAGGTTCATTCGGCCATACTCGCTGCCGACTGCCCAGTAATAGTGGACGTCGTTGCTGTTCTTGACAAATTTGACCTTGTATTCCGTCTCGCCGACATCCAGCCCGCGCTTGTTGCTGTCGCGGCATGTGATCGAAACAGGCATGAGGCCTTTGCTCTCCATGGATTGAAGCGTTTTAAACGCATCGTAACCGGTCATCCACTCCGTCCCGGTCTCAGCAATGGCCGGGCCGGTGACCAACGAAATAAGCATGGCGCTGACCAAGCCAAGTGTTCTCTTGCGCATAAATACCCCCTGCAACACAAGATTGCAGTATGACGGCACGGCACTCATTTTTCAAGCGGCTTTGCCGCTGTTTTCGCAGCCGGTCGTTTCACCCCAAATTCAATTCCTTGAAGAAATCATTGCCTTTGGCGTCAATCACAATAAACGCCGGGAAATCCTCGACTTCGATTTTCCACACCGCTTCCATGCCGAGCTCCGGATACTCCAGCACTTCGACATGCTTGATGCAGTCCTGTGCCAGACGTGCGGCGGGGCCGCCGATGGAGCCGAGGTAGAAGCCGCCGTGGTTTTTGCAGGCTTCGCGCACCGCTGCCGAGCGGTTGCCCTTGGCGAGCATCACCATCGAGCCGCCGAAGGACTGGAACTGATCGACGTAACTGTCCATCCGCCCGGCCGTCGTCGGCCCGAACGAACCGGACGCATAGCCGACCGGCGTTTTGGCGGGGCCGGCGTAATAGACCGGGTGGTCCTTCATGTATTGCGGCATGTCGAGACCCGCTTCGAGGCGCTCGCGAATCTTGGCATGCGCCATGTCGCGCGCGACGATGATCGTGCCGTTCAACGACAGGCGCGTCTTGACCGGGTGCCTCGAAAGCTCGGCCAATATGTCCGCCATCGGGCGGTTCAGATCGATTTTGACCATGTGACCGGACATTTTTGCCTCGTCCACATCCGGCATGAAGCGGGCAGGGTTGTGCTCCAGCTGCTCGATGAACACGCCGTCGCGGGTGATCTTGCCCAGCGCCTGCCGGTCTGCCGAACAGGAAACCCCAAGCCCGATCGGCAGCGAGGCACCATGGCGGGGCAGGCGGATGACGCGCACATCATGGCAAAAATATTTGCCGCCAAACTGCGCGCCGACGCCAAGCGATTGCGTGAGCTTGTGGACTTCTTCCTCCATCGCCAGATCACGGAACGCATGTCCAGCCTCATCGCCATGGGTCGGCAGAGAATCGAGATAGCGGGTGGAGGCGAGCTTGACAGTCTTCAGCGTCTGCTCCGCGCTGGTTCCGCCGATGACAATCGCCAGATGATAGGGCGGGCAGGCCGAGGTGCCCAGCGTCAGGATTTTCTCCTTCAGGAAGGCGATCATCCGGTCATGCATCAAAAGCGAAGGCGTGCCTTGATACAGAAACGTCTTGTTGGCCGAACCGCCTCCCTTGGCGACAAAAAGCAACTTGTAGTCGTCCTCGCCTTCCTCATAAATGTCGATCTGGGCGGGCAGATTGTTCTTGGTGTTCTTTTCTTCAAACATCGAAATCGGCGCAAGCTGCGAATAGCGCAGGTTCCGCCGGTTGTAGCTGTCAAGAATCCCTTGGCCAATTGCGTCCTGATCGCCGCCTTCGGTCCACACCCGGCGACCCTTCTTGGCCATCACAATCGCCGTGCCGGTGTCCTGACACATGGGCAAAATACCGCCCGCCGCGATGTTGGCGTTCTTCAACAAGTCCCAGGCAACAAAGCGGTCATTATCGGTCGCTTCCGGATCGTCAAGAATGTGGGCCAATTGCTTGAGATGGCCGGGGCGCAGGAGATGGTTGATGTCGCCGAAGGCCGTCTCCGACAACAAACGCAGCGCCTCCGGTTCGACAACCAGCATGTCTTGCCCGCGAAACGTCTCAACTTTCACAAAGTCTGACGTCAGCTTTCGGTATTCGGTATCATCCGTGCCAAGCTGGAAAAGATCATTGAGGGAAGTCGCGGCCATGGCTGGCTCCATTGAACAGGCGGAAGGTTTGACCCCAATGTAGTTGCTCAAGCCGCCCGCGACAATCGCCGTTAGGGTGGGATGCGCGCCCTTTTTACCTCTACCGCGAAGCGGGAGAGGGGTTTCGCGCAGCGAAGCGGTGAGGGCGAGTCAGGCAGATGAGCAGCCGCGCCGCCGGACTTATCCCGCGGCAAATCTCCGCCAACCCATTGATATCATTCATATCACAACTTTTTCCGCAGCAACTTATCCACTCACTCCCAATTCCGCGCAATAATTCCCGTCGTGTTCAACAAGGGAAGACGCATCAAGTGAACTGGGAAATGGCCATCACCCGCAACCACGCCCTGCTACTCGGCATCATCGCCGAGCTGTTCGCGATGTTACGCAGTGTCGGCGTTGGCAGCGGTCAATTGTCCGGCAGCAGTCCCCTCTCCGTCACGGGCTGCGC
>JANPEK010000344.1:0-6048 GCA_031422915.1 Phyllobacteriaceae bacterium
CCGCGTCTTACGATGAACTTGGCCGCTTCGATTTTGCCGATCGCGCTTACGACGCTCTGATCAAGGTCGCCGGACGCAAGCCGCAGATCGTCTCGAACCTCGGCTATTCCAAGCTGCTGCGTGGCGACAAGAAAGAAGCCAAAAAGCTTTTCAACGAAGCCGCCGCCGCCATGCCGGGCAATCCGCGCATTCAGGCGAACCTGAAACTTCTCTCTTCAATCTGAGACGGGCCCAGGCGCAAACCCGGGCCTGTCGCTTCAAACGGCAATTGCTTCAATTGGCGGGCATGAACAGACCAGATTGCGGTCGCCATAGACATTGTCGATGCGCGAAACCGGCGGCCAGTATTTGACCGCAGCCTGTCCAGCACCACTTGGAAACGCAGCTTTTGCCCGCGTATACGGGTGATCCCAGACATCCGCTGTGACTTCCTCTGCGGTATGGGGCGCGTTGACAAGCGGATTGTCGGTCTTCGACATTTTGCCGTCGGCCATCATTTGGATTTCTGCGGCAATCGATATCATCGCATCGCAGAAGCGATCCAGTTCAACCTTTGGCTCGGATTCTGTCGGCTCAACCATCAACGTGCCAGCCACCGGCCAGGACATGGTCGGCGCATGGAAGCCGTAGTCGGTCAGACGTTTGGCAACGTCTTCGACGCTGACGCCTGCCGTCTCCTTGAACGGGCGGAAGTCGAAGATGCATTCATGCGCCACGCGGCCATTGTCGCCTTTGTAAAGAACCGGGAAATGCGCAGACAGGCGTGTGGCGATGTAGTTTGCCGACAGGATTGCGTTCTCGGAAGCCTTGCGGACGCCGTCCGGCCCCAGCATCCGGATGTACATCCACGAGATGGCCAGAATGCCTGCGCTGCCCCACGGCGCACCGGAGACCGCCTGCCGCGTTTTGCGCGTTACGTGGCCCGGCAGGAACTTCTTCAGATGCGCCGCAACGCCGATCGGCCCGACGCCCGGACCGCCGCCGCCGTGCGGGATGGCGAACGTCTTGTGCAGGTTCATGTGGCAGACATCGCCGCCAATATCACCGGGACGTGCAAGGCCAACCATGGCATTGAGGTTGGCGCCGTCGAGGTAGACCTGACCACCGTGGTCGTGGACGATGGCGCAGATGTCCTTGATCGTCTCCTCGAACACGCCGTGGGTGGACGGGTATGTCACCATCAGCGCCGCAAGCCGGTCGGCGTGTTGCACGGCCTTTGCCGTTAGGTCATCAACGTCCACTTCGCCTTGCTCAGTGCATTTGACTACCACGACATCGAAGCCGACCATCGACGCGCTCGCCGGGTTGGTTCCGTGCGCGGATGACGGGATGAGGCAGACCGTGCGGTGCGCTTGGCCGCGTGAGGCGTGGTAGGCGCGGATGGCCAACAGGCCGGCATATTCACCTTGGCTTCCGGCGTTCGGCTGCAACGACACGGCGGCAAAGCCGGTGATTTCGCAGAGCCAGTTTTCCAGTTCCGCAATCATCTCGCGGATGCCCTTGGTATGCTTGTCCGGCGCAAACGGGTGGAGGTTGGCTACCGATGGCCACGATACAGGCATCATTTCAGCGGCGGCATTCAGCTTCATCGTGCAGGAGCCGAGCGGAATCATGGCGCGGTCGAGTGCCAGATCCTTGTCAGCCAGACGCCGCAGGAAGCGCATCATTTGCGTTTCGGAGCGGTTCTCGTGAAACACCGCTTGTGTCAGGAATTTGCCCTTGCGCGGGGCAGGAAGTTTTGTCTCAGCCTCAGCCGGAAGGCTGGACGCGCCGAACAGCTCTGCGAGTTCAAATGCGTCGAGCTCCGATGAAGCCTCGTCAAATGAGACGGCAACGCGATCAGCATCAATGGCACGGACAAAGCGTCCGCCGCGTTCCGCGTCCTGTGCAATCGCATTGGCGCGGCCCGGTGCGGAGACGGTCACTGTATCAAAAAACGAATTACCGGCGACGGTGTTGCCAGCTTCGGTGACTGCCGCTGCGAACCGGCTGGCGAGGCTGTGAACTTGGGTGGCGATTTCGCTGAGGCCTTCCGGACCGTGCCAAATCGAATAGGCCGCAGCCATGTTGGCAAGAAGTGCTTGCGCGGTGCAGATGTTGGACGTCGCCTTGTCGCGGCGGATGTGTTGTTCGCGGGTCTGCAGGGCGAGCCGGTAGCCGGGGCGGCCCTTGGTATCCACTGATTGACCGACCAGACGCCCGGGCATCAGCCTTGTCAGAGCGTCTGTGACGGCAAGATAGGCCGCATGCGGCCCGCCAAACGCAATTGGCACACCGAAGCGCTGCGTCGAGCCCGCGGCAATGTCCGCACCCCATGAAGCGGGGCTTTCGGTTACGACAAGCGCCAGCGGATCGCACACCGCGATCACCAGCGCGCCAGCGGCCTTGGCCTGTTTGATCGTCTGTTTGAAGTCGCGATAGACACCGTAAGTGTCAGGCCACGGAACAATCACTGCCGCTGTCTTGGCGTCGATGTACTCGCAATCAATAGTAAGGCCCAGCGGCCCGGCGCGGGTCTCGATCACATCGGTCACTTGCGGATGCAACGCCCCCGCGATGATGATCCGGTCGCGCTCGCCCTTGTGGTGGCGCACGGCGATGCCTACTGCTTCGGCTACCGCTGTTGCTTCGTCCAGCAGCGAGGCAGAAGCAACGTCGAGCCCGGTGAGTTCGCAGACCAGTGTCTGGAAGTGGAACAAGAGTTCAAGCCGGCCCTGGCTGATCTCGGCCTGATACGGCGTGTATGCCGTATACCAGGCCGGATTTTCAAACAGATTGCGCTGGATGACCGGCGGTACGTTTGTGCCGTGATAGCCTTGGCCGATGAAGCTTTTCAGCACATTGTTATGCGCCAGCTTCTCCTGCAACTCGGCCAGCGCTTCGGCTTCGGATACTGCTTCCGGCAGATCAAGATCGTGGCCGAGCCTGATGTTGGCCGGGATGGTCTGGCTGATGATGGTTTCGACAGACGTAACGCCAAGCGTTTTCAGCATGGATTTGCGGTCGGCATCGGAGGGGCCGATGTGTCGTGCGGAAAAAGGAGCTGTCATTTTGTGATCATCCAACCATTTTCAAGTACGCCGCTTCGTCCATCAGGCCGTCCAGCTGGGACGGGTTGGACAGGGTCATTTTCCAAAGCCAGCCATCGCTTTCCGGCGCGCCGTTGACGATGGCGGGGTCTGATGACAGGGCGGTGTTTACGTCGGTAATAGACCCGTCAACCGGTGCGTAGACATCGGATGCCGCCTTGACGGATTCAACGACCACCGCCGCGCCGCCTTTGACCACCGCTTTGCCGGTGGTGGGCAAGTCAACGAACACGAGGTCGCCAAGCTGTTCCTGCGCATATTTGGTGATACCGACTGTGGCGACATTGCCTTCGACGCGGAGCCATTCATGGTCTTCGGTGAAATAGGTCTTGCTCATCGGATTATCCTTTGACATAGCGATGGGGAGTGAAGGGGAGGGCGGCAATGGTGACTGGAATCTTTTTGCCACGCACATCGGCGAAAAGGGCGGCACCAGTATCGAGCGCGGATTTATCAATGTAACCCATGGCGACCGGATGGTTGACACTCGGACCGAAACCGCCGGATTTGATGACGCCGACTTCAATGCCGGCAGCGTCTGTGAGGACGGCGCCATTACGCACTGGCATGCGGCCTTCGGGCTTCAGACCGACGCGTTTCCTGCTCGAACCGCGCTTTAACTTGGTGCGAAAAGCGCTCGAACCGTTGAAGGTTCCGGACGCGCGAACTGATTTCGGGATCGCCCAAAGCAGCGAGGCGGCAACCGGATCGGTCGCTTCGTCCATGTCATTTCCATAAAGGCAGAGCCCGGCTTCGAGGCGCAGCGAGTCGCGGGCGGCGAGGCCGATCCATTCGACATCTGGCTGCGCGAGAAGTTTCGTGGCAAGCGCGGCGGCGGCTTCAGGCTTGACTGCAATCTCCAGCCCGTCTTCGCCGGTATAGCCGGAGCGGGTGATGATCAGACCGTCCTGCTCTTTGCCGTGCATAAAGGTCAGGTCCGAGCCGTCGATGCCTGCAGATTTGGCGGCGGCGACTGCGGCCGGGCCCTGGATGGCGAGGAACACGCGGTCGAGCGCTTCGAGTTTGCAACCGTATGGCACAACGATGGCTCGTATGTGGGCTTCGTCGATTTCCGCGCGGGAGGCGTTGGCGACGATGATCCAGCGGTCGGCGGCATAACGCGTGACGATCAGGTCGTCGATGATGCCGGCCTTGTAGTTCAGCAGCAGCGTATACTTGCTTTCGCCGATATCGATCAGTGCCGGATCAACGGGGCAGGTGGCGGCGAGGGCTGCGTCGGCGTTGACACCGGTCAACTCGAACAGTTGCATGTGCGAGATGTCGAACAGGCCCGCTTTCTGGCGGGTGTGAAGATGTTCCTTCATCACGCCGAGGGAGTAAGTCAGCGGCATGTTCCAGCCGGCAAAGCCGCCGAATTTGGCGCCAGCGCGTTCATGCAATGATTTCAGGGGAAGTTCGCGAAGGTTTTCTGCTTCCAAGGCGGTCTCCAGACACGGTTCGGCTGAGCGCGAAGATCGCGCTCTTACCGCCCCTCTGTCTGAAGCCTGAGAGACTCGCACCGCCGGAACTCTGTCAGCGACACTTACACCTTCGGCGCGGGGGTCAGCCCCGACTTTCCAGAGTTGTCTTTACCTCACACGGTTCATTTGCCTGAGAGATTTCGGGCGATTTCCCCTTCGGCGGCTGTTTTGCAGCTCTCTCCCGCGTGCGGCCAAGGCCTGCAAGGGCCTTCGACGAAGCGGAACCTAATTCAACCCATCCTGTTTGTCACGCGACAAATGATGGTCAGATTCCGCCGTGCCAATCGTAACCATTGTCCTCCCAATACCCGCCATTGCCGTTGCCAAACGGCTTGAAATCATCGACCAGCGTGATTTTGCGGATGTATTTGGCCTGTTTGTAACCAAGCTGCCGCTCGACGCGCATACGCACCGGAGCGCCATTGGCAATCGGTAAATCCGTGCCGTTCATGCCCCAGGCGAGAATCGTCTGCGGATGACGGGCGTCTTCGAGGTCGATTGATTCGTAATATTTGATTGCGCCGGACAGTGACTGGTCGATGGTGTCGTAGCAGTCGATCAACAGGTAACGTGCACTGTCCTTTACCACGACTGCATCAAGCACCGCAGCCACCGGCGTGCCGGTCCATTTGGCAATGCAGCTCCAGCCTTCGACACAGTCGTGGCGGGTGATCTGCGTGCGCGATGGCATCGACTTCAAATCAGCCAAGGTGAAAATGCGTGGCTTATCCACCAGTCCGGCGATTTCAAGCTTGTAGTCACTGAATTTGGTCGCGACCAATGCCAGATAGTCTTCGTCTTCAGGGTTGGTCACGCCGTTGGGGCGCATCGGCTGCCTGATGTCGCTTTCGGAGAATTCCTCGGCGAGGCTGCTCTGCCCAAGCAACAAGCGTTGGACGCGGTAGGTGAGGTTGTTGGCTTTGGCAAGCGTGTCGTGCACGGGGTGTCCCGCGCGGAGCCAATCATCGAATGCGTCGCAACCGGTCAAGCCGAGTGTGGACGCTCCGAGCGTCGCCGCAGTTACGAAGCGGCGGCGGGCGAAGTTGATTTTCGGGTTTGTGTCCATTTCAGTGGCTCCCGTCTTTGGAAACAGGGTCGATCCGGTACCAGCCGGTGATGATCGACCGCAATTCGTTGATTGGACCTGCCGCCAGGATCATCAACATGTGGATGACGAAGAAGGCAACGAGCAGGAACATGGCGACAAAGTGGATGGTGCGCGCAGTCTGCCGACCGCCGAGCAGGTCATTCAGGAACGGCAGCACCGCGTTCATGCTTGGCGACATTGCAAGACCGGTGATGATGATCGCCGGGAACAGGATGAACAGCACGCCGCCATAGGCGAATTTTTGCAGCACGTTGTAGCGGCCAGTGTGGTGAAAGCGCAGCCGCGCATGGTCGGCGATGTCTTTTGGAAGGGATTTGATGTCCGCTGTGGTCAGTGCGAGGTCACGGCGGATGTGGCCGTTCCACAGGCT
>JANPEK010000345.1:0-4601 GCA_031422915.1 Phyllobacteriaceae bacterium
AGCAATTCGCACTTTCTTTGGAAGAACCAGGTTCCAAACTCTCTGACCGCAGATGCCGGTATGACGAAGCCCGCCAAGCCAAAAACAGGACTGTCGTTGTATTTAGGATCATCGCGACTGATGTAAGGGCCGATGTGACCAAATTCGTCCAAATAAGCAATGTAAGTCACAGCCAGCCTTCAAATACACGAAAACCCACGCTTTTAACGTGGGCCTCGCAAAAAAGGGCATACTCGCTGCGCCTCACTTTCAACTTACAGTATTCCATCAAATCGTCAAGAGTATAGTAAATCTGCTCACCGCCGCCGCTCCGCGACAAATCGCGCGGCCTCGTTCAGCACCGCCGCCCGTTCGCCAAACGGCTCCAGCAACTCACCCGCCTGCGCCACCAGCCCCTTCAACTGCCTTCTCGCCCAGGCCTCGCCATGCAATCCCGGCAGCGTGGCCTTGCCTCTTGTGGCGTCCTTGCCGGTGCGCTTGCCCATGCGTTTGGTGTCAGCCGTCATGTCGAGCAAATCATCGGCGATCTGGAATGCCAGCCCGATGGCCGAGCCAAATTCCGCCAGCCGCTCGCGCTCTTGGCGGCTGGCATTGCCGATCACTGCGCCGGCTTCACACGCAAAACGGATCAGCGCGCCGGTTTTCATCGCTTGCAGGCGGATGATGCCCTCTTCGTCCGGCTTCACGCTTTCGGCCTGCAAGTCCAGCGCCTGTCCGCCCGCCATGCCGCCCATGCCAGACGCGCGGGTGAGCATGCGCACCAGTTCGACTTTCACATTCGGGGCCAGTTCGGTCAGCGGGTCGGTGATGATGTCAAATGCCAGCGTCAGCAGGCTATCGCCCGCCAGTATCGCATGCGCCTCATCAAAGGCGCGGTGCACGGTCGGCTGGCCGCGGCGAAGATCATCGTCGTCCATGGCCGGCAGATCATCGTGGATCAGCGAGTAGCAGTGGACGCATTCGAGCGCCGCCGCCACACGTAGCGCCGCCTCCCGGTTTCCATCAAAAAGCGCGGCGCTTTCCAGCACCAGAAACGGCCGCATCCGCTTGCCGCCGTTCAGGACGCCGTGGCGCATCGCCGCAACGAGCCGCTCAGGCCGCTCAATCTCGCCATCCTGCGCGTGGCCAGACAAAAGGGCGTCAAGCGCCGCCTCCACCTCAAGTGCTGCCGCGCCGAGAAGAACGTCAAAAGCTGGAATGTCCGCGCCATCGCTCATCCTCCGGCCATCGCCCGAAACGGGCGAATGGTCAAGACATGTGCACCCAAGCCGTTCATCATTGCGCGGCAAGCGAAGGGCGGCTAAGTCAAATCCGAAGTATCAGGCAGGCGGCGCATGGTGGACAGCCGGGCAACGGAACAGGACGCGCAGGTGGCGGGTATCGGCAAACTTGGCAGTTACGGCTGGCGCGGCGTGGTGCGGAAAATCATCCGCTACGGGCTGATGCTGGCCGCATTGCCGCTTGTGCTGATGGTCATCTACATCCTGCCCATTGTGCATCCCGTCTCGACGCTGATGCTCAAAGACCTGGTGACGCTGAAAGGTTACGACCGCCAGTGGGTGTCGATCGATGACATTGCACCGGTGCTGATTCATTCGGTGATGATGTCGGAGGACGGGCAATATTGTTCCCATTCCGGTGTCGATTGGGCGGCGCTCAATCAGGTGATTGACGATGCGATGGACGGCGAAGGCTCGCGCGGCGCCTCCACCATTCCGATGCAGACGGTCAAGAACCTCTTCCTGTGGAACTCGCGCTCGGTCATCCGCAAAGCGGTCGAACTGCCCTATGCACTTGCCGCTGATCTCATCTGGTCCAAGCGGCGGTTGATGGAGATTTATCTCAACATCGCCGAGTGGGGCCCGGGCATTTACGGCATTGAGGCGGCGGCGCAGTCACATTTCAAGACATCCGCCAAAAACCTGTCAGCGCGCCAGGCAGCCCTGCTCGCCGTCTCGCTGCCCAATCCGATCCTGCGCAAACCAGCCAAAGCCTCGCGAGGCCTCATCCGCCTCGCCCGGCTGAATGAGCGCCGCGCCGCGCAGGCGGGGGGATATGTGGATTGCGTGACGCCTTAGTTGGTGGTGTTGGATTCGAAGAATCTTCCACCCTCGGCGCTGCCCCTCATCCGTCGCTGCGCGCCACCTTCTCCCCGCAAGTGGCGGGGAGAAGGGAACTTCCACCATTTGCGACGCGCCACCTTCTCCCCGCAAGTGGCGGGGAGAAGGGAACTTCCACCATTTGCGACGCGTGTCCTTCTCCCCGCCATTTGCGGGGAGAAGGTGGCCCAACGGGCCGGATGAGGGGCAGCGCCGAGGGTCGAGCGTAGTCCTCACTTTTGATGGCGGAGCCAAATTCAAGCCATGCACCAATTTTTTTCAGCGCCCCGTCTGGTCAAAACAACATCACGCGTGTATAGGCACCGCACAAATTTCTGAAAATTTGCCGGTTGCCACGCGGTCGTTCCGCTTTTTCCGGCTGTAGCGTCAAGATGGAGCCGTCCCATGGCAGTGCCAAAAAGAAAAACTTCGCCGTCCAAGCGCGGCATGCGCCGTTCGGCTGATGCGCTGGTTGCGCCGACCTATGTCGAAGACAAGGCCTCGGGCGAACTGCGCCGTCCGCACCACATCGACCTGAAGACCGGCATGTACCGCGGTCGTCAGGTTCTGGACGCCAAGGTCAAATAATTCCTGCATTCGATTGCGGACAGTGAGGCCGGTGCCATGTGCACCGGCCTTTTTTGTGTTTTTGCGAGAATCGTTTGCTCATGACCTGGTCAAAGCTGACGATTGGTCGCGTTCCATGTTAAGTTCGATGCGAAAAATGTCGTCGCATCATCGCCCACAAGAAGAAGCCAACTGCCGCCAGCGAAATAACAGTTCGTCCCGCGTGTACCACACCCCATTGCTCAATGAGCGCACGGCTGGCTTGACCAGCGGCATCTGCGGATATGGCGAGGAGGTCGCTATTTATGGGCGCGATGACAATCAGTGTCCAAGGCCAATTGGCGAGCATCAACACACCTCCAACCAGCCATCGCCAATCACGATTGGTCCACCAAGCTGCAATACCAGAAATGCCAGCCGCAATTGTGAGTGAACCTTGGAGGGCAAACCCGACTCCAAAGCTGACCTTCCACTGTTCCAATTGTGATATGTCTGTCAGTGCCAGACGTGCGGGTTGCTCTGCCAAGTTGATGTAAAGTGCGATGCCGAAGAATGCTGCGGCAAGCACAACCGCAAGAGCCGGCCAAAGACGAGACATCATTTGCCAACTCCCATGCGTGCCAACAAGCGATCCTTGAGAATAAACTGATGGTAAAATGCGGCTCCTACATGAAGAATGAGAAGCAATGCCATTATCCGGGCAAATACGGCGTGGCCTATACGTGGCGTAAAATTCCAGAAATCAGGCAATGGCCCGGGCGCGGTTCCAAATAGAATTTCACCTGCGCCAGACATGTAAATCATCGCAACGCCTGATGCAGACATTCCAATGATTACAACATACAAAAGACCATGAACCGTGTGCGCTGCGATGGATTGCAAGCGTGGTATGCGGGGCGAATCCGCTGGCCTTGTATCAGCCAAAAGCCACCAGCCTATGCGCACAAGGGTGAGAACCAGCACTGCCGTTCCGAGTGGGGCATGGATTCGAAGAATTGATGCCTTGGCAACAGGGTCGGTCATGTTGGATGCGATAAAGCCCGCAATCATCAATCCAATGATAAACAGTGCGCTTATCCAATGTATGAGAATTGCGATGCAACCATATCGCTCAGGGGTGCTCTTCCACATTCTGTCTCTCCAATGGTTGAGTGTCATTCCTTGATTGAAGCCTCGATCGCATGGTCGTCAGGACTTTGTGAGCAGTATCGATTTCTTCCAGTGAAATGCCGGCAGCAACACTACTGGCCCATGGACGTTGGAGCTGCATTGCCGCGTCGAATATGGCTTGGCCTTTGCTGGTCAACATAACGAGTTTGGCGCGTTTATGATGCGGGTTAGGTGCGAACACCAGCAGGTCCTGCGCCACCAGATCATTCACATTACGCTGCACCCCTTGTCTGCTGAGGCCCATATTTCGGGCAATTTGGGCGACGGGCAACGGGCTCGCCGGCATACCGATAGCGCCAAGTATCTGCCAGCGCGAAGCGGTGAGGTCCAGATGCGCGACGAGCCTGTCTCCGGCGATCAACAGCTCGCCATTAAGCCGAAATGTCTCGAGAATAAGATCAGTTACGGATGCCATGGCACGATGATGCCTTTATGACAACATGTTGTCAATTGGAGCGGGCTTGGCAATTTTCCGACGGTCCGGATTAGTCGGTCGCGCTGAGCAGACAAAATGCTACACGAGCGCATCGGCATTTTTTGTGTTTGCTGGAGTTACTCTTGATCGCTTATGATCAATAACTCACAATGTGAGACGAGTATCTGCAGCATTACGGAGCCCTCGCGGCGCATGGACTTCCTGGCCCAACTCACAGCCTCCGCAATCATCTTCTTCGCGCGCATGATCACGGCCGTGCGCGGCATTTGGGTTGGCATCGAGCCGTCGCGGCGGCAGCGGGTTTATTTTGCCAATCATGTCAGTCATGG
>JANPEK010000346.1:0-9951 GCA_031422915.1 Phyllobacteriaceae bacterium
ATGGGCCAGCGCCTTGCCCGCCTGTCGCGCGGCATTGACAGCCGCAAGGTCGATCCATCGTCAGACATGAAAAGCGTATCGGCCGAGACAACATTCAACGAAGACCTGTCATCGCTCGAAGACCTGCGCCCGGTCCTGCGTGCACTTTCGGAACGGGTCGCCCGCCGCATGAAACGCTATGGCATTGCCGGCATGACGGTGGCGCTCAAGCTGAAGACAACAGACTTCAAGACCCGCAGCCGCAACAAGACGCTTTCGGATCCGACACAGCTCGCCGACCGGATATTTCGCACCGGCCTTGCCATGTTGGAACGCGAGACGGACGGCACAAAATTCCGGCTCATCGGCATCGGCGTGTCCGAGCTATGCGGGCCGAGCCAGGCCGATCCGGTCGACCTTGTCGATCCGCAAGCCGCCAAACGCGCCAAAGCCGAAGGTGCCATGGATGTGTTACGAGACAAGTTTGGCACCAAAGCACTGGAAACCGGCGAGACTTTCGGGCGCAAGCGCCGGGACTGAACAAGAAGGAAAACTGCCATGACTGACCAATCGCCTGCGCTTGCGGAACGGCTGTTGCACATCGAGCCTGACAAGCTGACCGCGCAGGAACGCAAGGTGCTGACCAAGCTGGCGGCGCGCGCGCGCATCAGCGAAAACATCAACACCACCTACAGCGGCCAGATGACATTCGGCGAAAGGCTCGCCGACTCCGTCGCCGCCTTTGGCGGCTCATGGACCTTCATCATCCTGTTCTTCATCGTCCTTATGGCGTGGGTGACGACCAACACAGTCCTGCTCGGTAGCACCACAGCCTTCGACCCCTACCCGTTCATCTTCCTCAATCTCGTCCTGTCCATGCTCGCCGCCATTCAGGCACCAATCATCATGATGTCGCAGAACCGCCAATCGGCAAAAGACCGGCTGGTGGCAGGACACGACTATGAGATCAATCTCAAGGCAGAGCTGGAAATCCTCGCCCTGCACGAAAAACTAGACGACGTGCGGCAAGAGAAGCTGGTTGTCTTGATGAAGCAGCAGGCGGAGCAGATGAAAATTCTGGAGCAGTTGTTGAAGCAGGCTGAAACATCAAGCTAGAACAGTCGCTTAACGGAAGCCAAGCTCATGTCTGATCACCAATTCGAAAATCCTGTCTGGCAGTGGGGCGGCAAGGCAAGCTGGCATTTTGTGACTGTGCCGGAGGACATTTCCGGCATCATCCGCATGAGCGTGCCGCAAAAAGTCGGCTTCGGCTCTATCCGCGTCATCGCCTCCCTTGGCGCACACACATGGAAGACGTCGATCTTTCCGGATGCAAAGTCACGCTGCTATTTTCTGCCCGTTAAGACTGAAATCAGGCAGCGGTGTAACATCAAAGCGGGCAGTGTTATTTCAGTAGGTCTCGACATCAACGGTAAGGGCTGAACAGAATTGAAGGCATTTGAGGCCAAACACTATTTGCTCAACGCGCGTATCGAATGGAACCGCGTGACCGACCGCAGCGCCTATCCATTCGGATTGCCAGCGATCTCGAAAATTGACTCCATCGAGTTTCACCCGGAAGTGACGTTTCTGGTAGGCGAAAACGGATCGGGCAAGTCAACGTTGATAGAAGCGCTGGCGGTTGCTTGGGGATTCAATGCCGAGGGCGGGACGAAAAACCATTCCAGCCACTCACGTCGCAGCCATTCGGCACTTCACGAATATCTGCGGTTCACAAAGTCGCCACGCAAAACCGGCCCCGGCTTTTTTCTGCGCGCAGAGTCGATGTACAACATCGCTACCGAGATCGATAATGTCGGCTACATGGAGAGTTACGGAAACAAATCGCTCCATGAACAATCTCATGGTGAGAGCTTCTGGTCTCTGCTGGAGCACAAATTCCGTGGCAATGCTCTCTACATTCTCGACGAGCCAGAAGCGGCGCTGTCGCCCTCGCGTCAGATGTCGATGCTGGTGCGCATGCGCGATCTGGTGCGGCAGAACGCGCAGTTCATCATCGCGACCCATTCGCCGATCCTGATGGCCTACCCCGGCGCGAGGATTTTTCAAGTGTCAAAGCACGGGCTGGAAACCATCGCTTACGAAGACACCGAGCATTTCCAGATCACGCGCAGTTTCCTCAACAGGCACGAACTGATGATCGAACAACTATTCGAAGAATAAGTCTCTGAAAATCATAGGCAATTCCGCTCTATCGTGTCCCGGTACGCGCGTTCAAAGACAATCTTTTCACCCTCAAAAGCCACCACTTTCCCCGTCACATGAAAATGGGTTGCATCCGACCACATCTCCGAACTTGTCTCCGTCCGGATTGACCAGCCATCACGCTCCAGCGTCTGCGTCCACGAAATCTCAGTTCTGGCCGATAGCGGATCGTCGGGATGAATGGTCCATATCTCCAGCGCCGAGGAGCCGGACACCAGTCCGTGCTCCAGATCACGATCCGCGCCAAAGTCGTTGGAGACCGTCAGCACAACCGTCCCGTCTTTATGACGCTCAGTATTGCGAACAGACGTCGCCTTGCGCGCAGTCTCCGCCCGCCACGCGCGTGCCGCTTCAGGCGCAACGAACGTCCACTCATCGCCATTCGCCAACACCCGCACCGGCAGCGCCAGCGATGCCTGGTTCAACGTCACCGTCGCCCGACGCGGCGAAGGCCATAGCGACGGCCAGCTTGACGTGGACACTGCCACGCGCAGCCGGTGCCCCGCCGGAATGCGGTACGCAATTTGATCCAGCGCGAAGGAGGCGGAGTAAGTCTGCCCCGGCACAAGCGCTTCAGGGTGCTCATGCGAGGCGTGATGCGCAAGGTTGAGAAAGCCGTAGGTGATCAGCGCCGACCGCCCATCGGGAAACACATCACAAAGCCGCACGGAAATCAGTGCATCCGGTTGATCCGACGAAAAAGCGAACCGGAATTCCGGTGCCCCGACAATATCGAGCGCACTTTCCAAAACCTGCCCGTCGAAAACCAATGAGCGCGCATCATCCGCGCTCTGCTCATCCGGCAGCTCCGGCCCATAGGTGAACGGAAAATACTCGCCCGCCGTCAGCCCGCAATCCTGCGGCGATGAAACAGACGCGTTCAATACACCCGCAACCGGCGCCAGGCCGCCATCGGTCAGATGCAAGATTTCGCGCGTGATTGATTGCGACGGCCACTTCGCTTCAGATATCCACCGCCCCGGCCGCTCCGGCAGCCATGTCTTCGGCTCTACGCTGTCCATCAGCCAGGCCCGGTAGGCCGGGTCATTTTCAACCCCTGTGTCCAAGCCCTTCAGCCAATGGTCCCACCAGCGCAATGCCTCCTGCAAGAAGCCGATACGCGGCTCCGGTGCGGCGAAATGCGGGTATTTGTGAATCCACGGCCCGACAATCGCCTTGACCGGCCTTTCAATGTTTTCAACAAGATGTGCCGGCGTGTTGCGATAGCCGTCATGCCAGCCGCCAAACGAAAGCACTGCCGCCTTGATGGTTGAATAATCCTCGCAGACGGAACCATGCTTCCAATAGGCATCGCGTTGCGGGTGGCGCAGCCACGTGCTGATCAGCATCGGCATGGCTTCAAGCCGCTCAAGCCACATGCCGCGCCACTTGTCGCCAACCAGCGCCGGGTCCGGCGGGCGCGACGAGTAGGACAACATCTGCCCCGACCAGCCGAAATTCGCGTTCAACAGGCAGCCACCTTTGTAGTGGATGTCGTCGGCATAGCGGTCCACCGTTGAGCAAAGGGTGATGATCGCCTTCAGCGAAGCCGGGTTCATCGCCGCGACCTGCAACGCATTAAACCCGCCCCACGAAATCCCCATCATTCCGGTGTTGCCATTGCACCACGGTTGCGCCGCCGCCCAGGCAAGCACCGAGCAGGCGTCGTCCAGTTCTGATTGCGTGTATTCATCCTCCATCAACCCGTCAGAATCGCCATTGCCACGCATGTCAACACGGATGCAGGCATAGCCATGCCCGGCAACGTATGGATGGGTCAGGCTGTCGCGCGCAATCGTGCCATCGCGCTTGCGGTACGGAAGATGCTCAATAATCGCCGGAACCGGATTAGCCACCGCATCCACCGGCATCCAGATGCGCGCAGACAGCCGCACGCCATCGGGCATGACGATCCCGACATCGGCCTGCTCAAAGACCTTGCGCGGGAATTCGGTAATGGTTTTCATAGCCCTTCTCCCCGTCTTGCCTATGCCGGATTTCCAGAAGTGTCGCCTTTTGTCTCCATCGCCGTCCATCCTCATGCGACCTCCGCCGACAAAATCCCGCCATTTCCCACGCCACGCGGGTCCGGGATTGTGGCACCTTAAATCCAAGACTTACACCCTTCCCCATTCCATGCTATCGGGCCGTTCGAATTTCCAAAGGACCATTCATGACCGCACCGCGCGTTTCTTTTGTCTCACTTGGCTGCCCCAAGGCACTCGTTGATTCCGAGCGGATCATCACCCGCCTGCGCGCCGAAGGCTATGAGATCACCCGAAAGCATGACGGCGCGGATATGGTCATCGTCAATACCTGCGGCTTTCTTGACAGCGCCCGCGATGAATCGCTGTCGGCAATCGGCGCGGCGATGAACGAAAACGGCAAGGTGATCGTCACCGGCTGCCTTGGTGCCGAACCGGATGTCATCCGCCAAAAACACCCCAATGTGCTGGCCATCACCGGTCCGCAAGCCTACGAAAGCGTCATGAACGCTGTGCACGAGGCCGCGCCGCCCGCGCATGATCCGTTCATGGATCTGGTTCCCGAACAGGGCATCAAGCTGACCCCGCGCCACTATGCTTACCTGAAAATCTCCGAGGGCTGCTCGAACCGCTGCACATTCTGCATCATTCCGGCGTTGCGCGGCGATCTAGTCTCGCGCCCGGCGTCAGATGTCTTGAAAGAGGCCGAGAAACTGGTGAAGGCCGGCGTCAAGGAAATCCTTGTCATCTCGCAGGACACTTCCGCCTACGGCCAAGACATTCGCTATGCCGAGAGCCAGTGGGGCGACAAGACGGTGCGCGCAAAGTTTGTCGATCTTGCGCGCGAATTGGGCTCACTCGGCGTCTGGGTGCGCATGCATTATGTCTATCCCTACCCGCATGTTGACGACGTCATCCCGCTGATGGCCGACGGAAAAATCCTGCCCTATCTCGACATCCCGTTCCAGCATGCCAGCCCGAATGTGCTCAAAGCCATGAAGCGCCCCGCCCATTCCGACAAGGTCATGGGCCGTATCAAGCGCTGGCGCGAAGTGTGCCCGGATCTGGCGCTGCGCTCGACCTTCATCGCCGGTTTCCCCGGCGAGACGGATGATGACTTTGAAATGCTGCTCGACTTCCTCGATGAGGCCAAGATCGAGCGCGCGGGCTGCTTCAAATACGAGCCGGTCAAGGGTGCCAAGTCCAATGACATCGGCCTGCCCTTTGTCCCCAAAGAGCTCATGGAATCCCGCCATCGCCGCTTTATGGAGCGGCAGCAGAAGATTTCTGCCGACATTTTGAAGCGCAAAGTCGGCAAGCGTCTGCCGGTCATCATCGACAGTTCAAACGGTCTGACCGCCAAAGGCCGCACCAAATACGACGCGCCGGAGATCGACGGCAACGTCCACATCACGGCACGCCGCCCGATCCGCGTTGGCGATATCGTGACCGTCAAGATCGAGGCCAGCGATGCCTATGACTTGCATGGGTTGGTTACCTGAGCACCCTCTTTGCCACCTTTCAGTGCTGGTAACTCTATTTTCCAGCTGTCCATCAGAAAATTCCTGGCGGTCAATGCCAGAAAGTAAGAAGGATTGCGAAGCGTCGTTACTGGTAGCTGAATGTCTTCAACTTTGCCCTGCGGCACAAACTTGTTTACACACATCATGGCTATCTCGAGTTCTTTGCTCTCTACGACCGTCAGCGTTCCCCAATACAGCTTTTGAAATGCCTTGCGTGCCTCATCCCACTTCGCCGGGTCCGTCTCAACCGCCATCGCAGCCACAGCCTCCGTTGCCTTCAGCGTAAAATCCATCTGTGCTTTGAGAAACGGTTCCAGGTTCTTCTGTTTGCTGGTCAAATTATACTGCCATGCGCTGACCGTCAGCGAGACCAGCGTCAGCATCCAAGGCACAAATGTTGCGTAATTCATATCGGGCTCCACATTCATGAAGCGCCCCAAGGGACAGTAATCCGGTCTTCAAACGCATGCAACTATGCAGTGCGCCTTGGCCAGACAAAACATGGTAACCAAAGTGTTTAACGACACTTTCGACTTTTTCACATCGGCCGCCAAACATGCCTTACACTTGCGCTTTCAGAAAACTGGGAGCGGACCGGCATGGCGGATGGGCACATAGGTCACGACAAGAATCGCTTTGCGTTGCTCGATCTGCTGCGGCTTTTCGCGGCACTCATGGTCGTGGCCTTCCACTGGCTGTTCCGCGGCCACGCAGCCGGTGAACAACTCACCGAATTTCCCGACGCCTCGCGCCTTGCGGTCTACGGCTACATCGGCGTCGATTGGTTCTTCGTCATTTCCGGCTTTGTCATTGCATGGACCGCAGAGGGCCGCTCGGCAATCAAATTTGCAATCATGCGCTTTGCCCGCCTCTACCCCGGTTACCTGGCCTGCATGACCATCACGTTCGCCATGACAATGTCCTATCAGTGGCCGGGCCATGATGCGACGATGGCCGACTGGCTGGCCAACGCCACCATGTTCGCACCCGCCTTCGGTCGCACGTTCATGGACGGCGCATACTGGTCAATCGTCGTCGAGATTGTCTTCTATGGCTGGGTATTCCTGGCCCTCGCCACCGGCCTTTGGGCGCGGCGCATACCACTTGCATTTATCTGGCTGGCAATATCTGTCGCCAACATGGTCTGGATCAAATCCGAGGCGCTGCGCTTTGTCTTCATCACAGATTTTGCGCCATGGTTCATCATCGGCATGATGATGCAGGATACGTGGAAACGCGGACCCCGGCTCGAAGTGGCGGTCATCCTCGTCACCGCCTTTCTCGCCTCCTGCCTGTCGCTCGCCATTCAGGTGCCCGACTTTGTCAAAGACTATCGCGTCACGCCCGATCTGGCGCTGCTCTTCAGCCTGAACCTGCTCGGTATCCTGCTCGTCGCCGAAGCGGTCAGCGTCGAGAAAGTGAACCTGAAACTGGCGCGCTGGTGCGCGCTGGCAGGTGCCGTCAGCTACCCGCTCTACCTCTTCCACCAGCATGCGGGATACATGCTGATTGACAGGACTTCGACACTCTTGGGACCAGAGGCAGCATTTTTCGTGACGCTGATCGCCGTTTTCTCGGTCGGAATTTCCACCACGCTTCTAATCGAACAGCCGCTGCGCCCACGAATTTCACGCGTGTTTGGCATGCTTTTCGAGTGCATTGCAAAATACCAGAGGCTGTCATTACCTCATGCCAGCAAGAACTGAGCAAGAAAGAGTGGAGCCGATTTGCCTACTCGTCAACATAGGTCCAAACCGGCACCTTCACGAACGGATTGCCAGAGAAGAATCTGCGTTTGCGATCCTGTTCAATTTCAAAGAGACCCTTGCCGAAAACAGGCTCAACCGTTGAAGCAGGGAAGCCCATCACGCGAAGCAGTGTAGCTGGCAAATCACTTTGGGCCGCCTTGTCCTTGTAGAGCGATGCAGAGCGAGCCAGTTCTGTCCGCAGAGGGTTTTCTGATGCGAAGGCGAACATCGGGACCATCCCCTCGCCTCTTACGGTATCCTTGCGGGTGCAGTGAGTGGCGTCATAGTTGCCGTCAAATGCTGCTTGGCCGTGATCAGAGGTGTACAAAACTATCGTGTCTTTCAGCTCCCGATCGCCCAGCAGTGTCTGGAAAAATTTGTCAACCTTCAAGTAAACCCCTTCCACGTACTCGTGCAGTGCCAGGTTTTGGCGCGCGCTAAGTGCCGGTCGCTCGACATATTTGCGGGTCAAGTGCGCAGGATCGGCCAAGTTCATGGCATAAGGTGAATGAAGGCCAATCTTTTCGACAAATATGAACTTCTTTCCGCTCTCTGCGAGCACACTCCGGACCATTTCCGCGATCTTTTGGTCCGCCATGTGGAACGGGGCAAGAGACACAGAGGTCCGCTTGTCGACATATGACAATTCGTCAAGCGTTAGAAAGCTGTGCCGTGGCCGAATTTGCAGCCAACCATCGATATAAATTGTCCTGTAGCCTGCCAGTTTTGCGTATTGCCAGAATGTTGGCTGTGTGAGGACAAGAAAGTTCGGGTCAGGAAAGTCAGATTCCTTGGCCATTGAGCGAATGGCAGCGCGTGTATGCGCAGAACAATTTGCGTATGACACTGCGGTGCCGAAGTTTATCAGATCTGCTCGGCTGGAAAGGAATGGAGTGTTATCGCTGTCAAACCCGTTCACCTGCAAATAGTCTGATCGCACGCTCTCGTCGAGGATAACAACGATGTTCCTGTATCCAGCGAGCGTAGCTTTGAATGTCTGGTCAACGTTGGCCCTTTTGCGGCTGATGTCCGGCTTGTCGATGCGGCTGGCAACGATCAGTCTTGAAACTATCGATGTGTTGGCCGGTAAAAACTCCAGCACGTTTGCGTTTTTCTCTGTGTAAAAATAAGAGCCTATCAAGCCGAAGATGGGTGCAATAATCCAATATGGTCGAATGACCAGCTGAGATCTCATAAAAAGTGGTCCAAAAATAACGAGCCAAAAAGATATTGTATAAACTATCGCACGGAGATGAGTCTCCAAACCAAATTTGGCCTCATCAACATTTTGTAACAAATCTGAAAATATCAATACCGAAATATTGTCATCATAAATCACAAATGACAGTGACTCAATCATTATTGAAACCATAAAAATAGAGATAAAACAAACTTTTGGAATTCTGTTGGGAAGAAATGGGACAACAATTAGGCTTAGTATTGCAAGTACACTAAGTATCAAGTATACAAAAAATGACACATAATTATCGATGGAATACCACCTTGCGGCGATGTCAAGAAAATCAGAAAGCCAATTAAAATAACCAAAAACTAGAATCGCAAAAAGGCTGCAGAGCTTAAAAACATCTTTTCTTAGATAGGTTAGTACATTCATTGCTTCGCCATATGGAATATTGGTTCGGGACACGTCTACCGCCAAACACAATTGGATGCATTAGGCGTCATAAATCTTACTGACTGCCTCAACCAAGAACCGGCCTGGTGAATCAATAGGTGTGAGTCTACAGAAGCGTTGGGGCCCCGCCAGTCCATCGGGACTCAATGGCGGGGCCGATCTGGCCAAACATAAGGTGGCTGCCCCGCCAGCGGCTTGCCGCTTGGTGGCGGGGCATCATGAGTGCGTAAGCACCGGAAGTACAGAAGGGCGCACCGGTTGGCCATCAAAGCAAATATCAGTTCAGGCCACTAAAACTATCTTGGAAACTTTTACTCCGGCAGCTTGTCGTCCACGCCTTTGACGTACATTTTGAGGCCAAGCAGCGTGCCGTCATCCGCAGACTCGCCCGCCTTCAGCCATTCCGTGCCGTCCTGCTTCATGATCGGGCCGGTAAACGGCTTGAGTTCGCCGGACTTGATCTTGGCTTCGGTGTCCATTGCCATCGCCTTCACGTCATCCGGCATGTTGGTGTAGGGGGCCATCGTCAGAATGCCGTCCTTGAGGCCGTCCCAAGTCGATTCGCCGCCCTTCCAGGTGCCATCAAGCACCGCGCTGATGCGCTTGACATAGTAAGGCCCCCACGTGTCGACAATCGCGGTCAATTGCGACGTCGGACCAGCAGCAATCTGGTCGAAAGCCTGGCCGAATGCCTTGATCTTGCGCTCTTCGGCAACCTGCATCGGGCCGGTGGAGTCCGTATGTTGGGTGATAATGTCAACGCCCTGGTCAATCAACGCTTTGGCCGCATCGGCTTCCTTGCCCGCGTCAAACCATGTGTTGACCCAGATAACCTTCATCTTAAAGTCCGGGTT
>JANPEK010000347.1:0-5899 GCA_031422915.1 Phyllobacteriaceae bacterium
CAAAACTCGACCGATTCGCCCGGTCCAACGGTCAGTTCGGTCTTGTCTGCACCTTCGGTGACAACAACCGTCTGCGCGTCTGCATCGCGGTTGACGATGCTGGCAGCGGACGCTGCGCCCGCCATCAACAGCACCGAAACAAGGGCAATACTGAATTTCTTCATGTTCGACCGGCGCGTCTGGCGCCGCCTCTCTGTAAAGTGCGGGAACCCCGCGTTACATGCACTCTATAGGTCCATCCACCTGAACGCCACCTGAACGTGCCGTTCAGCTTTTTACAGGCTTTGCCTTTAGTGTGGAAACCGGCGCACCGTCAACGGACGTCGTCTCAATCGCCGCTTCATCCGGTGCAGCTGGCTTGGGCGGAAATGTGATATTGTCCCTTGGGAAGGGTATTTCAATCCCCGCTTCCTTCAATCGCTTGAAGATGGCGAAGCGCAGATCGTTTTGAACCACGGTAATCTGCGTGATATCGCCAAGATGCACCCGAAGCTCGAAATCCAGCGTCACGTTGCCGAAAGCCTTGAAAAATACAAACGGCTCCGGCGTCTTCAGCACCATTGGATGCGCGCGGGCAATCTCCAGCAAAGTCTCCTGCAGCCGCGCCGGATCGGTCGTATAGGCAACGCCGAGCGGAATATCGACCCGCCCCAGCTTGTTCCTGTGCGTCCAGTTGCCAACCGCGGCATTGATTAGTACCGAGTTCGGCAAAATGACTGTCTGCCGGTGGAATGTCTCAACTTCAGTGGCGCGCACAGAGATTTTCTTGACGAACCCCGCCGTGGTCCCCGCCTCGATCCAGTCGCCCACCTTGAACGGCCGCTCAGCGAGCAAAATAAGGCCGGACACGAAATTCGAGACAATATTCTGCAAGCCAAAACCGATGCCGAGCGACAGCGCGCCTGCAACAAGCGCGAGGCTGGAAAGGTCAATTCCTGCCGCAGAAATGCCGATCAGTCCGGCAATCGCCATGCCCGCATAGCCAAACGCCGTCTTGATCGAGTGCCGCACGCCGGAATCGATCTTGCCGCGTGACAAAATGTTGCCGTCAAGCCAGCGCTGGAACCAGCGCGTCAGCAAAAGTATGATGGCAAACGCCAAAATACCCGTCAATACGCCGACCAGCGAGATGGTCACTGAGCCGACGGTAAAGCCGTTGACACCTTTGTATATCCACGCGCTGATGTCTTCCCACCGGAAGCGCCACTGCAACAGGATCAAGGGAATGCCAACCGCGACCACCAGAAGGTTGACCAGAAGGCTGATCAGAACACCAATCCGGTCAAGCGCCGTGTCGCCAAATCCGAATTGCCGCCCGAGCATCTGGCCAAAGCCGGAATGCGCAAACGCGCCCTCCGCTTGCAAAGACCGCGCACTTTGAAAGCCAAGATACATGGTGCTGATCAAGGCACCGGTTATGACAATCTGCTGCGTCACAAATCGCGCAAGGCCGATATAACCAAGACCTGCTGCAACAAGCGGCAACAGCCCCAGCAAAAACAAAATGGTCCGCGACGCGCGGTCAAACGGACTCTTGATGACGCTTTTGCCCGATGGCCGCACAAGGCTGATAATCACGACCAACAGCCCGACCAGCACGGTCGCACCGAAACTCTTGGCAATGGTCAGAGACAGCGGCGAACCGAGCGTTTCATTGACAACCGCCAGAAAGCCGTCGAGCCCGGTGACAAACGCCGTTGCGGTGAACAGGTAAACCAGAAACTGCGCCGGCTTGGCCTCCACATGCACAAGCCGCCAACTGCGCAAACCCGGTGAAAGCACCGCGCGCGCCAGCCGGTAGATGAAAAACACCATCGCCAGCATGGAGAACGCGCTCCACATCAAATCGCGGATGTCCGTGCGCAGCACCTTGAAATAGTCAAACAAAAAGTAAGTCACGGACAGGAAGACCGCAAAGGATGCCGACGGGATAAGCGTTGACCAGAAAGCCACCGACAAACGGCTGAGATACGACGGCTCGGTAATTGCGGCGTCAGCACTGTAGAACGACCCGAAAAGCCGCCGCCCGCCGATAAACATGATCGCCGCCGACAGCAGAGCAAAAAAGCATGCGGCGAGCATCGAGTTGAACTTGAAACGGGTGACGAAGCTGAACCAGGATTTGACAATCTTGCCAAGCGCGGTGAACTCGGACGAAGACTCCTCCACGGTCGCAGTGCTGAACACACTGGTCACATCAACGCGTTTTGAAAGATCGGCAGCGAACAGATTGCGCCTGCGCTCGGCGATGTCATCAATATTTCGGCTGACAGCAACCGACAGATCTTCGGTCTCGCCCAGCGCGACATTGATCGCAGCCTTTTCAGAGGTCAGGCGCTTGCGCTCCGCAACCACCTCTTGCGCCTCGGTCACATCAGGGTCGGTCGGCGCAGGTCCAAGGTCGGTCAGCCGCTTGTTAATCTCGTTCAATCGCGGACGAAACGCCACCGCCACATCCAGCACAGACTTGACCAAACCATCAAGATCAGTGCGGATTTGCACCAGTTTGGCATCATCGCTTGAAGCATCCGGAATTTTCGCGCTGGCAGTGTCCGCTTTGGTCTTCAGCACTGTCAGCAATTGCCGCTGGTCAGAGATCAGATCGGCATGGCCAGTTCGCGCAGTGGCGAAAAGCACGGCGACAGCCAGCAGAGTGCCCGCCAATAATCGCCAAACCCGCTGCATTCTCTCAGGAATCATCACCACACTCACTGCCAATTTTCTTGTTAGAAGAGCAACGCTCCAACGGCAAGACTGGCGCTGCACCCGTTGCGCCGGCATTTGGCATTGAAATACCCCTGCCATGTCGCAAATTTGACTTCACACAGTCAGCAATCCAGTCCAGTTTCAATGGCAAACAAGAACAGCCCGCAGAACCATCTTGGCCGAATACTCCGCATTCCAGTTGTTGAAACACGCCCTGACCGGCAACACCGGTTGGAAACAGGCGTGGCGCAAGGCCGAGCCGAAACCCGAGTATGATGTCGTCATCATCGGCGGCGGCGGCCACGGACTCGCAACGGCCTATTACCTCGCCAAGGAATTCGGCATCACCAACGTCGCCGTCGTCGAGAAAAGCTGGCTCGGCTCAGGCAACGTCGGCCGCAACACCACCGCCATCCGCTCCAACTATTTGCTGCCCGAAAACCAGCACTTCTACGAACTGTCGATGAAAATGTGGGAAACCCTGTCCCACGAGTTGAATTACAACGTCATGTTCTCGCAGCGCGGCGTCATCAATCTCGGTCATAATCCGGCGCAGATGGACGCTTACGCACGGCGCGGCAACGCCATGCGTCTCAATGGCATCGACGCCGAACTCTTTACGCGCGAGGAAGTCGAGCACATCCTTCCCGGCATCAACATGAGCCGCAGCGCCCGCTTCCCCATCGAAGGCGGACTGATGCAATGGCGCGCCGGCACAGCCCGCCATGACGCGGTCGCTTGGGGCTATGCCAGAGGTGCGGACCGGCGCGGCGTGGATCTGATCGAAAACTGCGAAGTCACCGGCTTCCTGCGCGATGGCGAAACAATCACCGGCGTGAAAACCGTGCGCGGCGACATCCGCGCCAGAAAAGTGGCTGTCGCGGTCGCCGGTTCCACCGGCCACGTTCTTAACCTCGCAGGCATTAACCGCTTCCCGATCGAAAGCCACGTCCTGCAAGCCTTCGTCTCCGAAGCACTGAAACCCGTCATCAACACCGTCGCCACCTTCGGCGGCGGGCATCTTTATTTCGGCCAGTCGGACAAGGGCGGCCTCGTGTTCGGCGGCGACATTGACGGCTACAATTCCTACGCCTCGCGCGGCAATTTGCCGGTGGTCGAGGACGTGATGTCCGAATTCATGGCGCTGTTTCCAAACCTTGGCGGCGTGCGCCTGTTGCGCTCATGGGGCGGCATCATGGACATGTCGATGGACGGCTCGCCCATCATCGACATCGGCCCGATCCCCGGCATGTATCTCAACTGCGGTTGGTGCTACGGCGGGTTCAAGGCAACGCCTGCTTCTGGCCTGTGCTTTGCCCACACCATCGCCAAAGACGAGCCGCACCCGCTGATCAAACCGTTCGCACTGGACAGGTTCAAGACCGGTCGCATGATCGACGACAAGGGACAGGGCGCCACGCCCCGCTGGCATTGACATGCGTATCACCTGCCCCCACTGCGGACCCCGCGACCTCGCCGAATTCTACTACTGGGGCGATGCAACCCGCACCATGCCGGAACTCGGCTCGGCGGACGAAGCCGCATGGCTTGCGCATGTCTATGACCGGCCAAACCCGCGCGGGCACCACAGGGAACACTGGCAGCATCTCGGCGGATGCCGTGCGTATTTGGTTGTTGGGCGTGACACGGCAACCCACGAGATTTTCAGCATTATTTTTGCGCGGGATGCAGCAAGGGAGCCATCCAAATGAGCTTCCGCCGCATCGACCCATCGGGCAAAGGCAAACGCCCTTTCAGTTTCACCTTCGATGGCAAGCGCGTCACCGGCTACGAGGGCGACACGCTCGCCGCGGCCCTGCTCGCCAGCGGCAAGATTGTCCTTGGCCGCTCATTCAAATACCATCGCCCGCGCGGCCCCTTCGCTCCCGGCAGCGCCGAGCCCAACGCACTGGTCACACTCATTCGGGGTGCGTTCCGCGAGCCAAACCTGCGCGCCACCGAAGTCGAAATCTTCGAAGGCATGCGCGCCGAAAGCCAAAACCGGTTTCCCTCGTTGAACGCCGACATCGGCGCGATCAACGGCCTCGCGGGCAAGCTGTTATCCGCAGGTTTCTACTACAAAACTTTCATGGGGCCCGGCATCGGCCCGCTGCGCTCGACCAAAGTCTGGATGCTCGCCGAGCGGTTTATCCGCAGGGCCGCCGGTCTTGGCCGCGCCGGCCTCGCGTCGGACCCTGACCGCTATGACCGCATCAACGCCTTCTGCGACGTGCTGGTGATTGGCGCGGGCGATGCAGGACGTATCGCTGCCGAAACCGCCGCCAACGCGGGCCTTCGCGTCATCCTCGCCGATGCCAACCCGCCAAAAGACACCGCAATAGACAACGTCCAACACCTCACGCGCACCAGCGTCTGGGGCGTCTATGACGGCAACACCTATGCCGCCACCCAGCGCGTCGCAGATCACAAATCCACCCGCACGCCGGGCGAGCCGCGCCAGCGCCACTGGGTCATCCGCGCCAAGACCGCCATCCATGCCACGGGCGCAACCGAGCGGCCCATCGTCTTTCCCGGCAATGATGTGCCGGGCGTAATGCTGGCCTCGATGCTCGGCGATCTCGCCAAGCGCGGCGTCATTCCCGAAGGCCCGGTGACACTGTTGACCAACAACGATGCCGCATACCAGACCGCAGCCGATCTCGCCGCCGCCGGCGCGACAATCGCCGCCATCATCGACGCCCGGCCCGAAGTCTCTGCCCCAGCCCGCGCATTGGCCGACCTGTGCAACGCGGACCATCATGTTGGCCGCGCAATAACCGGAACAGAAGGCAAGGCGGCACTCAAGGCCATCAGTGTTCAGCATTTCGACGCTGCGACAGGCGCAGTCTCGGGAGAACCCGTGTCCATTGTCTGCACCACACTTGCGGTCTCCGGTGGCTGGTCCCCGTCCATCCAACTTGCCAGCCAGGCCGGCGGCAAGCCCGAGTGGAGCGAGAGGCTGCAAGCGTTCCTGCCGCCAGAGCCCGCGCCGGGACAGGACTTTTACGTCTGCGGCTCAGCCGCAGGCATATTTGGCCGCGACGAAGCAAAAGCAGATGCCAACAACATCACCGCAATCGCTATAGCCAAACTTGCAGGAAAAAAGGTCAAGGCTCCACCAAGGCCCGATTGCTACCCCGCCTATTTCGCCGCCCCGATCCACGAAATCCGCGGTGGCGCAAAGTCGCAGAAA
>JANPEK010000348.1:0-12994 GCA_031422915.1 Phyllobacteriaceae bacterium
ATGATTTCCGGATGATAGCCAATCGCCTCGGCCTTGTGGGTCAGATAATACGGATCAACCCCGATACAGTGACCGCCAACGAGCCCGGGTCGGAATGGCAGAAAGTTCCACTTGGTTCCAGCCGCCTTCAACACCGCTTCCGTATCAATCCCGAGCCGGTTGAAGATGATCGCCAGCTCGTTGATCAGCGCAATATTGAGGTCGCGCTGGGTGTTCTCGATCACCTTTGCGGCCTCAGCAACGCGAATGCTCTCGGCCTTGTAAGTGCCGGCAGTGATGATCGAGCTGTACACCGCATTGACCAGCACAGCGATCTCCGGCGTCGAACCCGAGGTGACTTTGCGGATCGTCGTAACGCGGTGTTCCTTGTCGCCCGGGTTGACCCGCTCCGGCGAATAGCCCGCGTAAAAATCCTGGTTATATTTCAGCCCGGAAACCCGCTCCAGAACCGGAACGCAATCCTCTTCCGTTGCGCCGGGATAGACAGTCGATTCATAAACGACGACATCGCCCTTCTTCAGCACCGCCCCAACCGTCTCAGAAGCCCTTATCAGCGGCGTCAAATCCGGCCGCTTGTGTGCATCAATGGGCGTTGGCACTGTGACGATAAAAAAATTGCAGCCCCCAAGCTTTGCCCGATCAGTCGTAAATTCAAGCCCGCCAGCATCTGCCATCTCGGCCGCGCTGACTTCCAGCGTGCTGTCATTCCCCGCCTTCAGCGCGTCAATCCGTGACTGATTGATATCAAACCCGACAACAGCCCGGCCTTTGCCAAACTCGACAGCAAGCGGCAGCCCGACATAGCCAAGGCCAATCACGGCAATTCTCACATCAGCAATATCAGGGACTTGCGCCATAGTGTTCATAGAGTTCATCTGCCCGGTCTCACGCGCTCACGCCATAAAAGTCTTTGTACCAGTTCACAAACCGGGAGACACCCTCGCGGAACGGCGTCTGCGGCTGATAGCCCGTCAGCGACTTCAATAGCGACGCATCAGCCCAGGTCGCGGGCACATCCCCCATCTGCATCGGCATGTAATTGCGGATCGCCTTGCGGCCGATCTCGTCTTCAATCGCCTCGATAAAGTCCATAAGCCGCACCTTGTCCGAGTTGCCGATATTGACCACCCTGTAAGGCGCCGCCGGGCTCAGACTGTCGCCCTCCGCAATGGCTGCCGCATTTTCGGGACGCACCGGCACAGCATCAATCAACAGCCGTATCCCGAGCACCAGATCTTCGACATAGGTAAAGTCGCGCCACATGTCGCCATTGTTGTAAATGTCGATCGGAGTGCCGTCGATGATCCCTTTGGTGAACTTGAACAGCGCCATGTCCGGCCTGCCCCACGGGCCATAAACGGTGAAAAAGCGGAACATCGTCACTGGCAATCCATAGATATGGGCATAGGAATGCCCCATCATTTCATTGGCCTTCTTGGTCGCAGCATAAAATGTCAGTGGCGTTTCCGTCTTTTCAGTCTCGGTGAACGGCATCAGTTCATTGGCGCCGTAAACCGAAGACGTCGAGGCCATCAACAGATGGTCAACCGGAGATGCGCGGGCGCACTCCATCACATTGAACGCCCCGATCAAATTCGATTCGACATAGGCGCGCGGATTTTCAATGCTGTAGCGAACCCCCGCCTGCGCCGCCAGATGGACGATCACATCCGGCTGAAATGCGGTAACGGCAGCGCTCAGCGTCGCCATGTCTTCCAGCATCGCTTCGGTAGCGCTGAAATGCTCAAACTGCCGCAACATCGCATGGCGGCGGTGTTTGATCCGAACATCATAATAATCAGTGATCCCGTCATAGCCGTGAACACTGAACCCCTCCGCCAGCAGCAGCCGCGAAAGATGGTAGCCGATAAAGCCCGCCGAACCTGTCACCAACACTTTACGCATTGCGTTCTCGTCCCTCATTTCCATGGCGTGCAGGAACCCGCAATATTGGCAATTGAGTGGCCGCAATGATCATGATCGGCATAATTCCGGTTGTTTCAAGACTGTTTCCGCCCAGACAAGCGCAGGAAAACATGAAACATCCAATGTCAGCAGCCATGCACATTGGCAAGTGATCTCATTCAGAATCGCCCCCAAGTTTCCCGGTCCCGCGACCAATCGCGAAATACTCAAATCCTTGCTGTGCCAAGTAGGATGGATCGTATAGGTTTCGGCCATCAAAAATGATCGGATGCACAAGCGCCTGCTTGAGCGCGCCAAAGTCCGGGCCGCGGAACGCCTTCCATTCTGTGACAATGACGAGTGCATCAGCACCAACCACCGCCTCATGAGGTGTGCCGCAAAACCAGATGCGCTCATATCCACCCTCGAGATCAGACAGATCAGCCTTCACCAGCCGCTTCGCTTCCTCGGCAGCAACGGGGTCATACGCACTGATTGACGCCCCGGCTTCAATCAACAGCCGGATGATCTCCCGGCTCGGCGCCTCACGCATGTCATCAGTCTCCGGCTTGAACGCCAGACCCCAGACAGCAAACCGCATCCCGGCGAGTTTCTCGCCAAAACGGCCCTTGATCTTCTCGAAAAGAACACGCTTTTGTCGGCCATTCACGACATCGACAGATTTCAGGATGCTCAGCTCCAACCCGTTTTCCAATGCCGTCCGCTGCAAGGCATGCACATCCTTGGGAAAACACGAACCGCCATAGCCGGTGCCTGCGTAAAGAAAGCTGTAGCCGATCCGCGTGTCCGAACCGATGCCTTGGCGCACCATTTCGATATCGACGCCAACGCGGTCAGCAAGGTTCGCCAGCTCGTTCATGAAGCTGATGCGGGTGGCAAGCATCGCATTGGCCGCATATTTGGTAAACTCGGCGGAACGGCGGTCCATGAAGATCAAGCGGTCGTGGTTCCGGTTGAAGGGCGCATAAAGCGTCCGCATGGTCGAGCGCGCACGATCCGCCGCCGCATCAGTTCCGTTCACGCCGATGATGATGCGATCCGGACGCATGAAATCGGCAACAGCCGCGCCCTCCTTCAGAAACTCGGGGTTTGAAACAACGTTGAACGTCAGATCTCTTTGACCGCGCTGCTCCAGCTGCGCAGTGACGGCAGCCGCCACCTTGTCGCCGGTGCCGACGGGCACGGTTGATTTGCTGATGATCGTCTTGCCGCTGGTCATGAATCGACCAATGTTGGAAGCCGCAGCCAGAACATGCCGAAGGTCAGCCCCGCCGTCCTCTCCGGAAGGCGTTCCGACAGCGATAAACTGGACCTCAGCGTGATGAACACTGCGCTCCACATCATCCGTAAACATCAGCCGCCCGGCAGCCGTGTTGCGGTCAAACAGTTCCCGCAAGCCCTGTTCGTAAATCGGCACATGGCCGGAATTCAGTGACTGAATTTTGCTGGCGTTCACATCGAGGCACATCACAAAATTGCCCTGCTCAGCAAGACAAGCCGCCGTCACCAAGCCGACGTAACCGGTGCCAATGATTGTAATTTTCATGCTTCAGACCAAACCCATTAAGACCACGTATTACATCGTTTAGCAGCCAATCAGAACCCGCGACTTTCCATAAACGGCATAGTAGGCTTTGCAAACCAAAACTGTTCACATTCTCTGCCTTACATGATCCGCATGGAAACGCTTGTGACAGTCCCGAATTGGAGTTGATACGTGTCCAACGTTAGGTCTGAAGAAATGCCCCAAACACCAAGAGCGACGCACATTGCAATTACGTTGTCAGTCGCGCTGGCTGTTGTCGGCGTAGCGATGGCGTCGATATTTCATGACAGCCCCAAACTCCAATCCCTTGAAATCGCTCTCGGTCTCAAGCCTGCTACCAACCAGTTGACAACATCCGTCGACAGTCTGCTCACCGCGGCCAGCTTGGCCGGCAATACAGGCGCAGATAAAATCATCTACAGTTTCATCGCCAGTCACAGCCCAAACCAAATCGCAGCCACCGCAAATGTTCTCTTCGCCAAGAGTGACACAGCGTTGGCTGGTCCGCTGGCGATGCAGATCGCCGAAACAGCCGCGTCCCGGTACGACGACAATCGCCTCTATCTGATGGTGGCCAACCAATACATCACTGGCAAGGCCGTCGCAAAAGACCTTGTGAAAGCGAAAGCCATTCTTGAAATGACGGCGCTCGAAAGCGAAATCCTGACGGACTTTTATCTCGGGCGGATTTGGATCGACGATGCCAACCCCAGCAGGGATATCGACAAAGCCGCCTTCCATTACAAAAATGCTGCTGATAAGGGCTACGCACCGGCGCGCGCCGCGCTTGAGAAGATTAAATGACTGAACCCAATCTGAAAAATCTGGCCCGTTCGGCTATTCATCCTGCGCCAGCACAACAATTATCGGGATCAAAAACACGACTACCAAAATATCATGGGTAAACAGGGTGTTCAGGAGACTGTTCAAGACCGCAATCAACGATATCGCAACAACAAGATACCGCACGCGCGTATCGATCCTTTGGCCTTTGTCGTTCGCCAATGCGCAGAGCGGCGACGCCAACACCAGCGAAACCAATGCCGCCGCAGGCAAACCGCCCGCCAACAAACTGTCGATCCAGACATTGTGCGCGTGGGTGAATTTCACATACGACATGAAATCCGGTACCTGAGCAATCACCGCAGTCATTTTGTGCAACTGCCCGTAACCAAGCCATGGCGCATCGCCAAAAGCGATGAGCGCGGCTTTCCAAAGCTCAATTCTCATCCCCAGTGAGCTTGAGAAAGGCTCCCCGCCAATCTGCGCCAGTTCATCGGCGGAAGTGAACACATCGCTGGAAAGCTGGCTCCAAAACAGAAACCCGGCAAGCGCCGTCGCCAGAACAATTGCTCCCAAGGCTCGCTTGACGACTAACCTCGACACTTGCGCAGAGAAGAACAAAAACAGCAGCGGCACGAAGATTATGACCGGGTAAAGCGCGCGGCTCTGCGAAAGCAGCAGCGCTCCAGCGCCTGAGATAAACCCGGCGTAAGCCAACACCCGCAATTTGCTGATGGATGATCCTGCATTCGCCAACGAAATCGCAGCCAAAATCGCCGATACAAACCCAAACACCGACCCGTTCCCGGTCCCGCCCTCAACGGCCCTTTGCAAGACAAAAGCCTGCAAAAGCGCCGGAATTAGGCACAGCACCGCACCAACAGGCGCATAAGCACACATCGTGTCCAAGGCCCTTTGCGGCGTTGATGACACGAAACGCGAAATGAGCAGAGGAACAAAGTAAAACGCCATCCCTGCCGCCAAGCCGGGGAGAATACCGGCTGCGCCGTCATTTGCGATGCTGGACACCAACAGCGCAAGTGCATAGCCAAGACCGGCACAGACAAAAAGTCGCGCACGCTTCGGCAGCGAAAGCGGGTATCGACCAAACGCAATGCTGACAACAGCCCACAGACCGGCACCAAAATACAGCACGCTCACCAACGACCCCGCGATACCCGGTATCGAGATCACAAACCCCGTCCACCAGTCGTCAACATCAGATCGCTTCAGCTTCAGAATTTTGCTCAGCATCGCTCTTTCAGCCAAGGTAAAATACGATCAGTGGTGCAGACCCTGCAGGTCGCACGGGACTGGATATCACAGGCCGCTTTGAATCCGTTGAAAATTCTCACACTGGCGTTGGACGAAAGAACTGCTTCCAAAGTGAATAAAGCAATCCCACTATCAGCCCAAACAACGATATTGAGATTGCCAATAACAAGTTATTAACGGAAAAAACAGTAGGCCTCTCAATTCGCACATCATCTGACAGGTTGCTCAAAACATAGAGAATTTTATCGTTGTTATATCGATTGGAATTGATTTCATCAGTCATCTGCAAAGCATCACTCCAAATTTTGTTCAAAGAGGTCGTCGAAGCCAAGAGATTGCTTTTAAACTCTTGTTCGATCTTCGTCGTGTCAGCATCGTCAATGCTTCTGTTTTTGATCGCGTTCCGTCGGCCACTGATACGCAACTTCTTGTCGTCCAAGCGGACACCAAGATTTTCAAATTCGAGTTTCTTCTCCAGCAACTCTTTTTCGAATTCAAATTCAGCCGGGCGGTTCGAAAGCTGTACGACCTTGTCCACGAGACTCGTATCAATGGATTGCCCCAACGTGACGACCGTTCCGCCACCTGATTCGCCGGACACACTGCCTGCCGCCGACGCCGCGCTCGGCGAGCCCGCCCTTGAATCGAAGTCCACCAATGCGCCATCGACACGTCGCGAATACTCGCGCTGAGAGATGGAATCCAGTTCCAGATTTCTGGCAAGATTGTCATAAATTGCCACGGTAGCCTCAGGATTGTTGGAAAGGCCATTATCGACCAGCGGACGCAAACCGAGTGTCAGCTTGAACTCCGCCATCGACGACAAGTCGCGTTGCAAATCATCAACGCTCTTTCCGCTTTTCTGCGAGACGAAGCTCATTGATCCAGAAAAGTCTTTCAAACTCTGTAATTGCTCCGACACAATCCCGACGCGGCTCACCAAGTAATCATACGCCAAAGGATAGTCCAAACCCTCCAACAATTGCGCGTCAACAATATCAACGCCGGATGTCGGCAACGGCAGATTGGCCACACCCAGACGCTCGATGTATATTTCAGCCCATTTGGCAGGAATATCATCGACAATTTTGGTTGCCAGACTCGCCGGGATTTTGCCGGTATCCAGTACAGTCATGGCAACCAGCATGCCGCTGGCATTCAAACTGGCGATGGTGTTGCGAAAATCGTCTTCGATCGCCTTGCGTTCTTCAAACGTCAGCGTTTTGTTGGCAAGCCGGGCCTGAAACCGGTCAACAGCACTCTGGAATGCCGGCGAATAGGGCGAGACCGAAATCATGCCGATAAAGTCTTCAAGCCGCACCTCGTAAGTCTCGAGATTGTTCTTCTTGTAAACTTCTTCAAGCACTAACGGCGACCGCAAGTCAGAAATCCCAAACTTTGCACCATTGGGATATCTGCCGTCGGCAGCACTCGCCATCGTGATTGTTACGCCGGAGCGGTAGGTCGCCAGAGGTGGTATCGCTATCCGCAACAGTGTCAGGAGACCAACCGAAACCGCTGCGCCAAGTGCAAGCCCCAAAACCATTTTGGGCAAAGCGCTCACCAGAGATTCTATAACCAGATGTGTTCCAACATCCCGTTGCGCCACTTCGTTGTGCCTGTGCGCGTCCACGGATTTCTCGTGATGGCCAACACGTTCCACCTGCGCGCCGGAGTCATGCCCAATCATTTTGTCATCCCTGATTGCCGTCGGAAATATTCCAATATTTCCGAAATGTTTCGAAGTCGCGATTAGCACAGCAGCGTAACCGGACGCAAACTGTAGATGGCGCTGCCAATCCTCTCGATCAACCGGCATGCAACCAGCAAAGATTGGCCCCGCCACTGCCCGCCCCAGTCACAAAACACCAAATCCTTGACGCGATCCGTAAAAATTGAAGCACCGCTTTAGCGGCATGTCATTGCTTGTCGGATAGTGTGTTCTCGAAAATCAGGAAAACGCCGCGCATGGTCCGCTATCTGCTCCAGTTCAAAACCAAGACAGACGTGGCTGTGCGAACAGTGATTCTCACGCTGGTGATCGCGTTGTTGGCAGCGGTTGCGACCGAACAGTCATACCGGTTCTTCCTGCCTGAATATCATGCGCTGATCGGCGGCAAGGCCTATGTGATCGCGTTTTCGCTGGCTATGCTTTTGGGCGTGCCGATCATCGGCGTGTTCTTTTCCGCTGGCCTTGAGATCATACACCTGAACTCCAAACTGGAACTTCTCGCGCAGGAAGACTCACTGACCGGCCTGATGAACCGCCGCAAGTTTCTGGAGATCGTCTCGCACCGCCGCGCCCAGGACTTGCCGGAACTCGTCATGCGCAACCGGGGCGCGCTGCTGATTGTCGACGCCGACTTTTTCAAGGGCATAAACGATGAACACGGCCACCAGGCGGGCGATGAAGCGCTGATATTCATTGCCGACGCCATGCGAAAATCCGTCCGCGACGATGATGCGGTCGCGCGGCTTGGCGGCGAAGAGTTTGGCGTGTTTCTGCACGAGGCCGATGAGCGCACCGCCTTCGAGGTTGCAGAGCGCATCCGCACCACCATTTGCGCCAAACCGGTGGCCCTGATGGGCAAAAAAGTCGACTTGAGCGTCAGCATCGGCGGCACGGAAGCCCTGCGCTCGCAGAGCCTCTCCGACTGCATGCGCAACGCCGACATTCTCCTTTACGCCGCAAAACAGGCCGGACGGAACAAAACCCTGTTCGCCGGTGCCGCAGGTGTCGCGCCGTTTGTCAACGTCACAACCGTCGATCGCCGCGAGCGCATCAACGCGCGCGCGTGAGCACCTCGCCGAGCCCGCAAGCGTCAAGTTTGAGCGCGATGGCGTCCAAAGCGCCGTCCACGCTTTGCCAATAGTCAGTATTCCCCGCACCTATCCCAAGCTCGGCAAGAAACCGCCCACGAAACGCATCTGACGAAAACAGCCCGTGCAAATACGTCCCCATAACGCGGCCATCAGCAGAAACCGCACCATCAGGCCGTCCTTCAATATGTGCAAATGGCCGCAACGCATCCGGCCCAGAAGTCTCGCCAAGATGAATTTCATAGCCCTGAAGCGGCACATCATAAAGTGCCGACACCGCCGCAATGTTGCGGACGATCTTTTCAGGAGCCATCGCAGTCACCACATCCAGCAGGCCAAGCCCCTCGATTTTGCGCACTCCACTTTCAATGCCGAGCGGATCGGACACCGACCGGCCCAGCATCTGATACCCGCCGCAAATCCCCAGCACATGCCCGCCACGGCTCACATGCGCCTGCAAATCGCGCTCCCAGCCATTATCCCGCAGCCGTTGCAAGTCCGCAATCGTCGATTTCGAGCCAGGAACGATCACCAGCACTGCATCATTTGGAATTGCATCGCCCGCATGAACAAACCGCAAATCCACATCAGGTTCGGCCCGGAGCGGATCAAGGTCATCAAAGTTTGCAATCCGGTCCAGCACCAGAACCGCCACCACACTTCTGCCCGCGCTATCTCCGCGAGGCCTGCGCTCCAGCACCACCGAATCCTCCGGCGGCAACAGCGCGGCCTCTTTCAGCCACGGTACAACGCCGAAACATTCCCACCCGGTAAACGACCCGATCGCCGCCAGCCCGTCATCAAACAGCGAAACATCACCGCGAAACTTGTTGATGATGTAACCGGTAATCATGTCGCGATCCAACTTCGGCAAGATCGCATGCGTGCCCACAAGCGAAGCGATAACCCCGCCGCGATCAATGTCGCCAACGAGAACGACCGGCACATTGGCCGCAATGGCAAATCCCATGTTGGCAATATCGCCCGCGCGCAGATTGATTTCCGCGGGCGACCCCGCCCCCTCGACGATGATCAGGTCCGCGCCATCGGAGAGCCGTGAATAGCTGTCAAGCACCGAAGCCAGTAGCTTGGGTTTGAGCGCCTGATAGTCCCGGCCCTTCGCAGTTCCGAACACCTTCCCCTGCACAATGATCTGCGAGCCGGTCTCCGATTGCGGCTTCAACAGCACAGGGTTCATGTGAACCGATGGCGCAACCCCGCACGCCAGCGCCTGCAACCATTGCGCCCGCCCGATCTCGCCGCCATCGTCGGCCACAGCCGCATTGTTCGACATGTTCTGCGGCTTGAACGGCTTGACCTTCAATCCTTTCATCCGCGCAAGACGGCAAAGCCCGGCAACCAGCACGGTCTTGCCGACATCCGAACCTGTTCCCTGCAGCATGATCGCCTTGGTCATGCCCAACCGGATATCGCAATCATCGAAACATCGCCACCATGTGAGCGACAAAAGACAGCTGCCCTAGGGCACACCCGTGACATTTGTCATCTTTCCGTCATACTGGCTCGCGGAGGACGGAATATGGCGACGATTGCATTCATTGGTCTGGGCAACATGGGCAATCCGATGGCTGCCAATCTGGTCAAGGGGGGCCATCGTGTCATCGGGTTTGACCTTGTAGCGAAAAACCGCGAAATCGCCCAAGCAAACGGCGTCGAAATTTCGCACAGCGGTGCAGCTGCGCTGGCAGAGGCCAAGACCATCATCACCATGCTTGCCAAGGGCAGCCAGGTCGTCGAGGTCTATGGCGAACTTGCACCGATGGCGCAGTCGGGAAGCCTGTTCATCGACTGCTCCACAATTGACGTCGCCTCCTCGCGCAGCGCCCATGCGATGGCCGAAGATTATGGCCATCTGTCCGTCGATGCGCCGGTCAATGGCAATGTCGAAACCGCGCTGGAAGGCACGCTCACAGTCATGGTCGGCGGCGAAGATCAGGCCGTCTCCATGGCGCATCCCTATCTGTCTAAACTCGGCTCAACCATCATTCATTGCGGCGCACCCGGCGCAGGACAGGCGGCCAAGATTTGCAACAATCTGATCCTCGGCATTTCGATGATCGGCGTTTCCGAAGCATTCGTGCTGGCGAGCCACCTCGGCCTTTCGGCAGAAGCCCTGTTCGAGGTCGCCTCGGCATCGTCCGGCCAATGCTGGAGCCTGACGCATCACTGCCCGGTTCCAGGCCCTGTTCCCACATCACCGGCCAACAACGACTACAAGGCAGTCTTTGCCTCGACACTTATGTTCAAAGACCTGAAGCTGGCACAAGAAACCGCGCTCGAACTCGGCGCTGTCACGCCTCTGGCCGCGCAAGCGGCACAATTGTTTGCCCTGCATAACCGGGCAGGCAACGGCACGCGCGACTTTTCCTCCATCATCGAATTGTTCAGCCGCAAAAACATCTGACAAAAACACATGGCATCCGATATGCCACCGGCAAAAGAAAATTTGGCCAAACTGCTGAATAATTGAGCGATTCACCATTGCTTAAGCTCTCGCTAACCGCACGGTAACGATGTCACTCTACAAGGGTATCCGAGGCGGACATCAAAAGCCGCCACCGCTCCGGATCAGGTATTGCGTACCGGAGCAGTATCTCTCGCGTGTGTATCGAGTTGCGAGGGGCCAGGCGTAAACATGGCAAGCCGCGTTTCTCCGTGAAGGAGAACGCGGTTTTCGCTTTGTTAACCCTGTCTCGAATTGGCGCAGCATAAGCAGCGATCTGAGCTCCGGTTAATGATTGCATTCAGCCTTTGTTGGTAATTTCCCGTTAACGATGGCCCGGAGCGATGTGACTTTGGATGGAACCACATACAGCGGAGGGATTTTGTGGCAAGACCAAGGAAAGACCCGCCGGACGCATCGAAATGCGTTCAAGGGGCTTTTCGCAGGTATTGACGCAAAAGCACCCGCTGAATGTGGTTCCAGCTGAAGTCACATCGCTCCAAGTGGCTGTTCGTGTGTGTGATCAGCTTTGGTTCCTTTTGTTTTGCGTAAGGTTCACATGCGTTCTCAATTGGCGTTTGGCACACTCGCCGCCTTGCTTGCCTTGGCTGGCTGCACCTCCACCTCCACGGTGGACGACCTAAGGATTCCGCGCCCGTCGCAGGAAACCACCAGCTCAATTCCCAAACCATCGCAGCCGATGCCGCTCGTTCAGACGGCTGTCTCGCAAAGCCCGCGCATGCAGCAATCGGAACCGGGCCAGGACGAGATTGCATCAATGCTTGATGTCGCTGAGGCGGAATTCGACAAGGTTCCCTTGGCAAGGCAACCCCCAGATAGCCAACAGGAACAGCCAATCGTTCAGGCCGCCGCCTATCAGATGGCCCGCATTCACGGACCAAAATTCCGCGACGCCAAGCCGATGAGCTTCGGCAAGACCCAGCCCTCACATTACACCGTGCACGGCGTCGACGTTTCTCGCTGGCAAGGCAACATCAACTGGCCCAAACTGCGTTCGCAAGGCGCAAACTTTGCCTACATCAAGGCAACCGATGGCGGGGATCACCTTGATCCGATGTTTCGCAAGAACTGGAACGGGGCCAACGAGGCCGGCCTCAAGCGCGGCGCTTATCACTTCTTCTATTGGTGCCGCACCGGGGCCGAGCAGGCCGAATGGTTCATCCGCAACGTGCCGAAGTCAGCCAACGCCCTGCCGCCGGTCATCGACGTCGAATACAATCACCAGTCACGCTGCAAAAAACGCCCGTCGCGCGAACTCGTCCTGAAGAAGATGAAAACTTTCATGGACCGGCTCGAAGCCCACTACGGCCAGCGCCCGATCATCTACACCGCACCGGATTTTTACGAAGACAATCTGCAAGGCGAATTCGCCAACCACCCATTCTGGCTCCGCGCCGTCGCCGCCCATCCGCGCAAGGTTTATCCGGACCGCAAATGGGTATTCTGGCAATATTCGGGAACCGGCCTGTCCCACGGCGTCAGGGGCGAGATAGACCTGAACGTCTTCAACGGCGACCCCGCCCAATGGAACCGCTGGCTGGCAAGAACGGCGGGCTAGCACCCTTTTTACCTCTACCGCTTCGCGGGAGAGGCTGCTTCGCGCAGCGAAGCGGTGAGGGCGAGTCAGCCAGACGAGCAGCCAATCCGACAAAGTTATCCCGCAGCAAAACTCCGCCAACCCCTTGATATCATTCAAACCACAACTTTTTTCGCAGCAACTTATCCACCTACTCCAAATCCAGCCTGATAATCCCGTAGTGTTCAACAAGGGATCGTGCATACAGTGAACTGGGAAATGGCCATCACCCGCAACCACGCATTGCTCTTAGGCATCATCGCCGAGCTGTTTGCGATGCTGCGGAGTGTTGGCGTTGGCAGCAGTCCCCTCTCCGTCGGCTTCGCCGACACCTCTCCCCAAAGGGGCGAGGTTAAATCAGATGCTGCGGCTTTAACCTCGCCCCGCTTGCGGGGAGAGGTGTCGGCGCAGCCGACGGAGAGGGGGCTGCTGCCGGAGCCGACATCATGTAGCTTTCCCCGCAGCATCGCAAACAGCTCGGCAATGATCGCCAAGAGCAATGCGTGGTTGCGGGTGATGGCCATTTCCCAGTTCACTGTATGCACGATCCCTTGTTGAACACTACGGGATTATCAGGCTGGAT
>JANPEK010000349.1:0-4473 GCA_031422915.1 Phyllobacteriaceae bacterium
CAACGGTCACATGATGCGGATTTCCGGCTCAGAAACATTGAACATCGCGTGTGCGGGGCTGCTCAGTCTGATGCTGTCGCTACAGTCCGGCACTGCGCGTGCCGGTGCCTCGATCCTTGTAGATGTGCAAACCGGCGCGGTGTTGTCGCATGAAAATGCCTTTCAGCGCTGGTATCCGGCGTCGCTCACCAAGCTGATGACGGCCTACATTGCCTTCAGTGCGATCAAATCTGGAAAACTGACTACTTTGTCTCCGGTTGTCATCAGCGCCAATGCTGCCAAGCAGCCGCCGGGCAAGATGGGCTATAAGCCTGGAAACCGGCTCACACTCGACAATGCGCTCAAGATCATGTTGGTCAAATCGGCCAATGACATTGCGGTCGCCGTAGGCGAAGCTGCGGGCGGCGCGAATTACCCTGACGCGATGAACGCTGCTGCCGCAAAGCTCGGCATGACCGGCTCGCACTTCGTCAACGCCAACGGGCTGCATTCGCCGCAGAATTATTCTACGGCGCGGGATCTGGCGATATTGACGCGAGCGCTGCGGTCAGAGTTCCCGGAGTTTGCTTCCTATTTCAGCATTGAAGCCATCAAATATGGCGATCAAATCGAGCGCAATTACAACATCCTGCTGGGACGATTTGCAGGGGCGGACGGGATGAAAACCGGGTTTGTTTGCGCATCAGGCTTCAATCTGGTCGGTGCCGCCACGCGTGACGGGCGCACGCTGGTTGCAGTTGTCTTGGGTGAGAAGAGCCAGGTTGGCCGCGCTGAAAAAGCGGCTGAGTTGCTTGCGGAAGGGTTTTCGAAGCCGGACGGGACCGTGACGCTGGCAACGCTTCAGCCCTCAGGTGAAGAAACAAAGCCCGCCACTGACATGCGAAAACAGGTGTGCACTGAAGCCGCCGCTGCGGATCGCTGGGATGGACGCGACATTGACGGGCGTGTGACGTTCGGCACGCCCGAGCTGCGCGCAATGGAGCGCGATCCGGTGGCCGTGATGGTCGGACTGATGCCGACGACGTCCGCCGATGGTTGGCCGCTGATTGTCCCTGTGCCGAAGCCCCGTCCGAAGTTCACGCCCGCCGCTGCGGCTCCGCTTGAGGGCGTGGAACTTCGCAAGAGCGTGCCGACAGCGGCGCAGATCAAGTTGAAGACACAATGAGCGAGACGCAATTTCCCATTCCCGTGACGGTGCTGACCGGGTTTCTTGGCTCCGGCAAAACGACGCTGCTCAACCGCTTGCTGGAAGACCCGTCGCTCGCTGACACCGCCGTTATCATCAACGAGTTTGGCGATGTCGGACTAGATCACCTGCTGGTCGAGCAATCCGACGAGGGCATCATTGAATTGTCTGATGGTTGTCTCTGCTGCACCGTGCGCGGGGCGCTGATCGATACGATGTCCATGCTGGTTGAGAAGGTCCAAACGGGCAAGATTGCCCGGCTTGCCCGTGTCATCATCGAGACCACCGGCCTCGCTGATCCGGCCCCTGTGTTGCAATCCATCATGGGGCATCCGGTGATGGTGCAGGCGTTCCGGCTTGATGGTGTGCTGACCACGGTAGATGCGGTCAATGGAAGTTCGACGCTTGATGGGCATATGGAGGCAGTCAAGCAGGTGGCGATGGCTGACCGGATCGTGTTGACCAAGACTGACATGCCGGATGCGGCAGCCGGGCTGGATGAACTTAAGGCGCGCCTTCGCCGCCTCAATCCGGCCGCGCCGCAAATTGATGGCGGGTCCGGCGAAGTTGGTGTCGCCGCGTTGTTTGATTGCGGGCTCTACAATCCAGCCACCAAGACAACGGACGTTGAGCGTTGGCTCAATGAAGAGGCCTACCGCGACCGTGAGGCCGAGCGGCACGATGTGGAGGGCCACCACCATCATCACAATGATCATGGCCACGATCACCATCACCATGACGTCAATCGCCACGACCGTTCGATCAGCGCCTTCACGCTGATCCATAACCGGCCGATCGCTTATGCAAGCGTCGATATGTTTTTCGATCTGCTGCGCGCCACGCAGGGCGAACAGCTGTTGCGCATGAAGGGAATCATCCAGCTTGCCGATGACCCGTCGCGCCCGCTGGTCATCCACGGCGTCCAGAAGATACTGCATCCGCCGGTCAAGCTGAATGCGTGGCCGAGCGCCGATCACCGCACGCGCATCGTGATTATTGCCAAGGACATTCCGGAAGCTTACGTCCGCGATCTGTTTGCCGCGTTTACCGGCAGGCCGCAGACGGACACTGCGGATGCGCAGGCTTTGTCAGACAATCCACTGGCTATTGCAGGGTTCAAGGGGTGACTCTTTTTCCCTTTGCGCAACGCTGCGAGGAAGGGTCTATGCTGATCTGCCGTTCCTGATGGTAAACCTGTGGCCACCCCCGACCTTGTCGCAGGCGATTATCTCGTGGCCATACTCGCGGCAGAAATTCGGGATGTCGATCACAGCCAACGCATCCGTTGTTTCCGCGACAAGCAACGAACCCGGCGCGCTTTCTGAAAGCCGCTTGCGAATTTTCAAGACCGGCAGCGGGCAAATCAGCCCGCGCAGGTCATAGACTTCAAGAGTATCAGCTTCCATTGAACGGCCAAAAACGACGTTTCTTCTTGGCGGGTTCAGCTGGTGTTTCAGCAGCAACCGCGTTCGGGTTGGGTGCTGGAACAGGCACTACGGAACCATCCGCAGCTTTGGCAACGTCCGTCTGGCTGGATTGCTCTTGCGTCAGCGGCGTGATCTTGGCATTTGCGTCTGCGGCGGGTTCGGTGGCAACAGGTTTTGCGGCGTCGGCGCTGGCCTTCGTTTCCGGCACAGGAACAACGCTTGCTGCATCTCCAGCAGGTGCCGCTGCATTGCCCTGAATCGATGTATCGGCTGGCGTTGCCGCGGCCAATTCTGCCGCAGCCTTTGCATCTGCCTTGAGTTTCGCCCTCGCCGCGCGCTCGGCTTCTTCGATAAGGGCGTTGGCCGTCGGTCCGGACTTCACCGGTTGCGGCTTCCATTTTTTGTCGAGCGGGCGAGACTTGCCGCCCATGACGACCGGGAACGGAACGCCTTCAAACCGTTTGGAGGCTTGAGCAAAGCTTGACTGGAATTTGCTGTCGTAACTTGCCAATACTGGCGTCAGCTGCGGCCAGCGGGCTTTCGAGGGCGGGCAGGCGGCGTTGACGTTGAACGAGCCAGTGTCTGCGACGCGGTTGAACACGTATTTTTTCTCGCAAAAATCGACTTTCGGCGGGATCTTCGTCAGTTCAAACGCGTCGTAGCCTTCGCGCAACATCTGCCAGAATTTGAAATCCTTGTGCGCTGCAAAGATCGCCATCTTTTCCGGTGTCATCCGGAATGGCAGAGCCTCCAGAATGATTTCCTGTTGACCGCCGGCAAAAGAGTCACGGGCGAAGGCAAAGACTTCGGAGATATTGTCATCTGTCAAAGAATAGCAGCCGGACGATGAACAGGCACCGTGCAGCATGAGATGCGCGCCGCTGCGCCCTTGGGCGCGGTCGTAGGCGTTGGGAAAACCGGTATTGATCGACAGATAATACTGCGATGCAGGGTTCATCTGCGGCGGCTTTATCGCATAAAAACCTTCCGGTGCCTGACGGTCACCCTCTTTGAATTTCGGGCCAAGTGTACCGGACCAAGCGCAGATGCTATAGTTCTGGATCATTTCGAACTTGCCGTTGGTCTTCTGCTTCCAGACCTCCACAACATGCTCGTCCTTGAACAGGCGCAAATGGATCGGCGAATTCTTCGCCATGCCCTTGGCCTTCATCTTCTGCACGATCTTGGCAGGAAGCGGCTTGGTCGCTTTGGGCGACAGATCGTCGATCGATCCTTGGCAGCCGGTCAGGGTGAACAGGCCGAACAGGCTGGCGGCGATGGAAAGCAATACTCTCATGCGGTGTCGTTATGTCCCAATTCGTGCAGAAAGATGGCAGAAGCGTTGGCTTGTTATGGTTACAAAAGCCTTACCAGACAGACACATGGCAGGGAAATCGACAAAATCGTGATCAACCCGACCGGCCAATCGCCAGAAACTTCTCGCGGCGCTCCTTGCGCAGGTCGCGGCCGGGTTGGCTAAGCTCCGTCAGAGCTGTCGATATGACGTTGCCTGCTGCGGCAATCGCCTCGTCCTTGTGCCGGTGGGCTCCTCCGACAGGTTCGGTTATGATTCCGTCGATGATCTTCAGCGCAAGCAGATCTTCGGCGGTAATTTTCATGTTTGTGGCCGCGTCTTTGGCGCGCGATGAATCGTGCCACAGGATTGAGGCCGCGCCCTCAGGCGAAATCACCGAATAGATCGCATGCTCGAGCATGTAGACACGGTTCGCTGTGGCGATGGCAATCGCGCCGCCTGATCCGCCTTCGCCGATAATCACCGAAACCAGCGGCACTTTGAGATTGAGACAGGCTTCTGTGGAGCGGGCAATTGCCTCGGCTTGGCCACGCTCCTCGGCGCTG
>JANPEK010000350.1:0-7896 GCA_031422915.1 Phyllobacteriaceae bacterium
TCTGGATTCCGGGTTCCGCGATGCGGCCCCGGAAAGACGGTCCATGCGGGGTGTCATTAAATGCGGTGTGCGGCGACCGTGCTCTAACGCCAGACACCGTTTTCCCTTGATTTTTCACCCCTGAACCTCGATATGCCGGTCTTCCCTTGCATAACCCATTTGATTGGACTGTTCCGCGATGAGCGACCAGAATGAAATGACTGCCGACGAAATCCTCGAAGCCGCTGGGCTTGACCCGGAAACCGGGGCGGAGCCTGTTGTCGAGCTTGAGCCATCCGAGCAGGAGAAGATTGCCCGCGCGATGGAAATGCTGATCGCAGAAAACGCCGAGTTGAAGGACCGCGTGCTGCGCGGCGCAGCCGAAATGGAAAATCTGCGCCATCGCACCGCGCGCGATGTGCGCGACGCCAAGACCTATGCCGTGACCAACTTTGCCCGCGACATGCTGGCGATCGCCGACAATTTGAACCGTGCGCACTCGCTGATCCCGCAGGAGTCCATGGCGGGCGAGGATGACAGCGTAAAAGCGTTTGTCGAAGGCGTGGAACTGACCGAACGCTCGCTGCTCACTGCCCTCGAGCGTCATGGCGTCAGGAAACTGGAGCCGGAAGGCCAGAAGTTCGACCCGCATTTCCATCAGGCGATGTTCGAAGTGCCAAACCTTGATGTGCCGAACAACACGGTGGTCAATGTCGTGCAGGATGGCTACGTCATCGCAGACCGCGTGCTGCGCCCGGCGATGGTTGGTGTTGCCAAGGGCGGGCCGAAGATTGTGGATGTGAAGGTGGAAGACGGCGCGGAGTGACGGCCTGATGCGCATCAAGCCGGATGGAACCTTTCTGCGTCAGACTTTGTTTATGACTTTGAGACTTGCCGCGTCAGAACGGCAACCGCATCAAAGGAGCGCACACATGTCCGAAGAACACGCCGAGACGCAACATGCCGTCGTCTGGATCGACCACCGCGAGGCCAAGGTGTTTTTTCTGACGCGCGAAAGCGCCGATGAAATGACGGTTGGAACCTCCAAGCACTTCGACCAGGCGCACAAGCATGCCGGAACGGTTGACGGCGGACGCACGCCGATTGATGAAAAATTTCTGCATTCCGTGGTCGAATCGCTGTCCGCCGCACAGGAATGGCTGATCATCGGTCCAAGTTCAGCCAAGGATGAGCTCGTCAAGCACATCAAGCACCACGACCACACGCTCGCCGACCGGATCATCGGTGTCGAGCCCGCCGACCATCCGACAGACGGCCAGATCGTGGCGCTGGCACGGAAGTTCTTCAAGGCGGCGGATAGGATGGTGGGCTAACTTCCCGCTGGACGTCATTCCGGGGCCGCGCAAGCGGAACCCGGAATCCAGCGCGCCGGATGCGAAAGTAAAACTCTGATGTCGTGGGATATCGTCGCCTATCACATTGATTTTGTGAATGTATTGTCGCGGTCAACGCTCGGGATTCCGGACTTGCGCGTTGTTTGTCCGGAATGACAAGCCCACCTTGGTAGCCGCTCAAAGCCGAATTTGCGGCAGCCCTCCGATTGAATCCACTGCCAGTTCGTGCAATCCGTTTGCCATGACCCTTCTCCAGTTCCTTGACTATTGCGGCGTTGCCGTTTTCGCCGCCACCGGAGCGCTGGCCGCTTCGCGCAAGCAGCTGGACATTATCGGCTTCGTGTTTCTGGCCATCCTCACAGGCATTGGCGGCGGGACGGTTCGGGATTTGATCCTTGGCGCGACGCCGGTGTTTTGGGTTGGCCAGCCGGGCTATCTGACGGTGGCGACAGTTACTGCGGTGCTGGTCTATTTCACCGCGCACCGGGTCTGGTCACGCTATGTTGTGCTGCTGTGGCTCGATGCGATTGGGCTGGCGGCCTATTGCGTCATCGGCGCGGCCAAGGGTCTGGCGCTCGGCGCGCCGCCTTTGATTGCGGTGGTGACCGGCGTGATGACGGCGACGTTTGGCGGCATTTTGCGCGACATCGTGGCGGGCGAGCCTTCTGTGCTGCTGCGGCCCGAGATCTATGTGACAGCGGCGCTGACCGGTTCTGCCACTTATGTGCTGGCCATTGGCGCTGGGACACCAGCTGAGGCGGCTGCCGTCGGCGCGGCAATTCTGGCGTTTCTGGTGCGCGGCGGCGCGCTGGCGTTTGGCTGGAAGTTTCCGGTGTATCGCGCACGGGCCGGGCGGGAGCCGGAGGAGATTGAGCGGCTGCGGAAGAGGGATTAGCGTGTAACTACGATCTCTCGGCGCTGCCCCTCATCCGTCCGCTTCGCGTCCACCTTCTCCCCGCAAGCGGGGAGAAGTAAAAAGGGAACCCTTAAATCAACCCCAGCTGCCTTGCCGCATCCGCCAGATTTTCCTGCGGGCGGGGGCCGATTTGGGCAATGCATATCGAGGCGGCCATCGAGCCGAGTTTGCCGCAATCGGCCAGTGATTTGCCCTGCGTCAGGCCGAACAGCACACCGGCGGCATAGAGATCACCCGCGCCTGTCGTATCCACGACGCGCTCGACCGGTACCGGCTGGATGATTGCGGTTTCAATCCCGCAGACAATGACCGAGCCCTTTTCGGACAAGGTGACTGCGGCCAGTTCGCAATCATCGCGCAGCAGGGCCAGCGCGGTGTCGAAATCCGACGTTTGATACAGCGCCTTCAGCTCATGTTCGTTGGCAAACACGATATCGACTGTCTTGGAGCGCATCAGGTCGAGGAACTCGGCGCGGTAGCGGTCGACGCAGAAACTGTCTGACAGGGTCATCGCCATCTTGCGCCCATGCTTGTGCGCAATGGTCGCGGCAAGGCGGATGGCGTCCTTGGCAAGCGGGGGATCCCACAGATAGCCTTCAAAATAGGTGATTTGCGCGCCGGCAACCTTGTCTTCTTCAATGTCGTCCGGCTGCAATTCGACACAGGCGCCCAGATACGTGTTCATCGAGCGTTCGCCATCGGGCGTGACGAATATCATCGAGCGGGCCGTCGGCGGCGTGCCTTCGAGCGGTCTGGTGTCGAAGGCGACCCCTTGCGCATGAATATCATGGGTGAAAATGCTGCCAAGATGATCTCTCGCCACCTTGCCGAAATAGGCCGCCTTGCCGCCAAGGCTGGCAACACCCGCTGCCGTGTTGCCCGCCGAGCCGCCGGAGGCTTCCACAGCCGGTCCCATCCGCGAATAGAGGAGCTCTGCGCGCTCGGCGTCGATCAGGTTCATCGCGCCCTTGATGATGCGATTGGCGATGAGGAAATCATCCTCTGTGCGGGCAATGATATCAACAATGGCGTTGCCGATGGTGAGGACGTCATGGGTGGTCATGGAACCTGCTTTCACGGGGGACACTTCAAAACGGCCACTCCCTAAACGTTAGAGGCAAAATTTGAAAGCCCAAACGTCAAGTCTCGGACAGTGTATCAGCCAGTCCGCTTTTCCGGCGATTTGCACAGGTCCGCAATGATGCAGCGTCCGCATTCCGGCTTTCGCGCCTTGCAGACATAGCGGCCATGCAGGATCAGCCAGTGATGGGCGTGGTAGAGATAGGGTTCCGGAATGATTTTCAGCAGCTTCTGCTCGACCTGATCCGGCGTCTTGCCAGGCGCGAGGCCGAGCCGGTTGCCAAGCCGGAAAATATGCGTATCGACCGCCATCGTCGGCTGGCCGAACGCCATCGACAGCACAACATTGGCCGTCTTGCGGCCAACGCCGGGCAGTTTGACCAGATCCTCGCGGCTATCGGGCACACTACTGGCGTGATCACGGATCAGCGCTTCTGACAGCGCAATCACATTCTTCGCCTTGTTGCGCCACAGACCGATGGTCTTGATGTAGTCGCCGACCTTTTCCTCGCCAAGCAGCAGCATTTTTTCAGGTGTGTCGGCGACCTGAAACAGCGCACGCGTAGCCTTGTTGACGCCGACATCCGTCGCCTGCGCCGACAGCACGACGGCCACCAGCAGAGTGAACGCGTTGACATGTTCCAGTTCGCCCTTGGGTTCGGGGTTCTGCGTCTTGAATCGCTCGAACATCGCTGCCACCTCATCGCGCGAATAGGCGGCGCGCTTTTGCGCAGTTTTTTTCTTCAGGGGCTTTTTGTCCGGCATGTCCTGCCTATAATCATGTTCATGAACATCGCCAATGACCCGCCAGTGCCGGACCCTGATTTTCACGCGTTTTTGACGCCGCACCGTTCATTGGGCAAAAACGGCTTCAAAATCCTGATGCTGGTGTTGATCGGTTGCTGGTTTGCCACCGGGCTGGTGTTCATCTCGCTGGGTGCCTGGCCGGTGTTCGGCTTTTTCGGGCTCGATGTCGCGGCGATCTATTTTGCGTTCCGCATCAATTACCGCTCGGCGCGTTGCCACGAAGAGGTGCGGCTGTCGCGCGATGAGCTGATGATCCGCAAGGTCGGCGTGTCCGGCAAGGCAGCTTCGCATTCGCTCAATCCGTTCTGGACCCGTTTGAAAGTGTCCAAACACCCCTATGCCGGCGTGACAAAATTGCAGGTGACGAGCCGCGATGCGCAGGTTTCCATCGGTGATTTTCTCAACCCTGATGACCGCGCCAGCTTTGCCAAGGCGTTCGGTCTGGCGCTGGCCAATGTGAAGCGTAGATAGCGCCCAAGTTTCGGGTGGCGGCAGGACGGTTGATTCGTGCATGGTGACGTCTGAGGAGATTTACCATGCTGCAATCCATTGCCGAATTCACCGGCGAGGCCGATGTGCCTGCCCGCGACTATGCGACCATCGCCCGCGTCATTGAGACGATCAGCGAAGACTATCGCGACCAGCCATCGCTGGATGATCTCGCGCGTATCGCCGGGCTGGACGCGACAGCTTTGCAAAAACTGTTCACCCGCTGGGCCGGCCTGTCGCCCAAGGGGTTTCTTCAAGCCGTGACGCTCGATCATGCCAAGCGGCTGCTTGATGGCGGCATGCCGCTGTTGGAAGCCTCGCACGAACTGGGCCTGTCCGGCCCCAGCCGCCTTCACGATCTGTTTGTCACGCATGAGGCAATGTCGCCGGGTGATTACAAGTCCGGCGGCAAGGATCTGGATATTCGCTATGGCTTTCATGCCGGTCCCTTCGGTCGCGCCTTGGCGATGATCACGGATCGCGGCCTCTGCGGGCTGGCGTTTTCGGACGGTGACGACGATGCAGCGCTGAGAGACATGACGCGCCGCTGGCCGTTTGCATCGTACGTTCGCGATGAAGCTGCCACCGCACCTTACATGCGGCGCGTGTTTGACCCTGCACGTTGGCAGGCCAATGAGCCGCTGCGGATTGTGCTGATTGGCACGGATTTTCAGGTGCGCGTCTGGGAGGCGCTGCTCAAAGTGCCGATGGGCACGGCCTGCCGTTACGGCGATCTTGCCCGCGACATTGGCAACGACAAAGCCTCGCGCGCGGTCGGCGCAGCGGTCGGGGCCAATCCAATTTCGTTCGTGGTCCCCTGCCACCGCGCTGTCGGCGCAACCGGAGCGTTAACAGGCTATCATTGGGGCCTGACGCGCAAGCGGGCGATCCTCGGCTGGGAAGCCGGACAGGTGGCCGCGCATTGATTGCTTTTTGGTTTGCAGATGTCCCGGGTGGCATCGCGGAGTGACTGGCGCTCGAAATGTGCGGCCAATTCCCCTCCCCCTTGTGGGGGCCGAAGGCGGGCGAGACCCGTGGCTCGCCCCGGTCAGTTAGGGGTGGGGGTCCTCTTCGCAAGAAACTGCAAAATTCGAGCTTGGTGCGAAGCGTAAAAGTTTTTTTTGCGAAGAGGACCCCCACCCCAACCCTCCCCACAAGGGGGAGGGAGTCCTTTTGCTGTGTTCTGTCTCCGTTGGACAAGCTGTGTGGACTGCAATTACTATGCTGGCGTTCTCTCGCGGCCCGACCCAGAAAGATCACACCATGATCGTCACCATCGGCTCCATCAACATCGACCTGACCGCCAATGTTCCGCGACTGCCCGGGCCCGGCGAAACCATACAGGGAACCGGCTTTTCCACCGCACCCGGTGGCAAGGGGGCCAATCAGGCGCTGGCGGCGCGGCGGGCCGGTGCTGAGGTCATCATGGCGGGTGCGGTCGGCAAGGATGCGTTTGCGCACAGTGCGCTTGCGCTGCTCAAATCCGGCGGTGTTAATCTTGACCGCGTCAAGGAAAGCTCAGCACCCACCGGAACTGCCATCATCATGGTCAGCGCCGACGGCGAAAATGTCATTGCCATCATTTCCGGCGCAAACATGGACGTGACCAACGACCAGTTTGGCGATCTGCCGTTTGCCAAAGGTGATGTGATCCTGTTGCAGCTGGAAATCGGCTTCGACACGGTGAGGGCGGCCATTGCCAAGGCGCGGGCTTACGGCGCGCTGACCGTTCTCAACATCGCGCCGTTCAACATTGCCGGTGTTGCGATGATGGCAGACGCGGACATAACGATAGCCAACGAAACCGAGTTCGATCAGGCATCAATCGCGATGGCGCTTTCGGGCGCGACGTTGCAATCAAAAATGCAGGATTTTGTGGCCCGCACAGGGCGGACAATCATCGTCACGCTTGGCGGCGACGGCGTGGTGGCGACGACGCCAGCTGAATTTTATCAGGCTCCGGCCCTGAAGGTTACACCGGTGGATACGGTCGGCGCGGGCGATACGTTCTGCGGCTATCTCGGCGCAGGTCTGCATGCCGGGCTCGCCTTGCCGGACGCGATGCGGCTTGCCGCGGCTGCCGGTTCGCTCGCCTGCACCAAGCCGGGCGCGCAGCCGGCCATCCCGACTCTTGCCGAAGTGCAGGCGGCACTCGCGTGATGTTGGTCTTGCCCGACGGCATACACCATTTCCCCGGCGCGCTTGATTCTGCCGCGCAACAGGCGCTTGTCGAAGATATCCGCAGCATTGTCGCCGCCGCGCCGCTCTTCACGCCCGCCATGCCGAAGACCGGCAAGGAAATGTCGGTGCGGATGACCAATTGCGGCGCGCTCGGCTGGGTGACCGACAAGAACCATGGCTACCGCTACCAGCCATTTCATCCGGTGACGGGCGAGCCGTGGCCAGCGATGCCAGCGCGGTTGCTGGATATCTGGCAGACGTTTGCCGGCTACGCACATCAGCCGGAGGCCTGCCTGATCAATTTCTACAGCGACACCGCCAAGATGGGTCTGCATCAGGATCGCGACGAGCAAAATTTCGACGCGCCGGTCGTCTCGGTCTCGCTCGGCAACACCTGCCTGTTCCGCCTCGGCGGCACACAGCGCGCGGACAAGACCGTTTCGTTTCGGTTGGAGAGCGGGGACATTGTGCTGATAGGAGGTCCGGGCCGTCTGGCGTTTCACGGGGTCGACCGGATCTATCCGGAAACATCGATGCTCTTGAAAAATGGCGGAAGGATCAATTTGACGATGCGACGGGTGACGAAGGCGAGGTGAAAGCGTGGGGACTGCCGCGATTGACTCATCCCGAAGCCTTTGCTTGAGGCGCCCCCCTCTGTCCTGTCGGACATCTCCCCCGCGAGGGGGGAGATCGGAACGCATCTGAAATTGTTGATAATTTTCGACTTTTCGCGTTGCTCAAAGCCAAACGATTGCCAACGAACGGCGGAGCGCCGATCTCCCCCCTCGCGGGGGAGATGTCCGACAGGACAGAGGGGGGCGCCTCAAGCAAAGGCATTAGGAAGAGTCAATCTTCTCTGACACTCAAGAAGAAAACAGAAAATCTATCCACACCCCTTCGAACCCATCCTACAATGCCGCCAGTTTGATCAACCACAGGAAATCGCACCTTGGACTGGCCGCTCGCAATAACCCGCAACACCGAAGCACTCCGCAAGATCGTCGCGGTGATGTTTGCGATGTTGCATGGTGTCGATCGCGGCAGCAGTCCCCTCTCCGTCGGCTTCGCCGACACCTCTCCCCGCAAGCG
>JANPEK010000351.1:0-4567 GCA_031422915.1 Phyllobacteriaceae bacterium
CGAAATGGAAGGAAGTCGTCGCGCCAAGGAAGGTTGAGCGGACGGGCATTCCGGCGAGCGGGGTTTGAGGGGTGGATATTTTGGAGAGTTTAGTGCGAGGCGCCCCCCACTGTCCTGTCGGACATCTCCCCCGCGAGGGGGGAGATCGATTGCCCTCATACTTTTGCGATTGGCAGCGAACGGTGACGCGCCGATCACCCCCCTCGCGGGGGGGATGTCCGACCGGACAGTGGGGGGCGCCTCGCACTAAACTCTCCAAAATATCCACCCCTCAAACCCCGCTCGCCGGAATGCCCGTCCGCTCAACCTTCCTTGGCGCGACGACTTCCTTCCATTTCGAGAGCGCAACATTCACCGCGCCCTTCGGCTCGCGGGCGACGAACTCGCCATGCCCCGGCTGCACTTCCACTTTTCCGTTGTTGATCGACAGGTGCCCGCGCGTCAGAACGAAGCGCGGCAGGCCGGTCAGTTCCATGCCTTCAAAGACGTTGTAGTCGATCACCGACTGCTGGCTCTTGGCTGAAATGGTCTTCTTCTTCTTCGGATCCCAGACCACGATATCGGCATCCGCGCCTTCAACGATGGCACCCTTGCGGGGGTACATGTTCAATATTTTGGCGATGTTGGTCGAGGTGACGGCAACGAACTCGTTCATCGTCAGGCGTCCCGTGTTGACGCCCTTGGTCCACAGCACCGGCATCCGGTCTTCCAGCCCGCCGGTGCCGTTCGGAATCTTTGTGAAATCGCCGATACCAAACTGTTTCTGTTTGGTGGTGAACGAGCAATGGTCCGTCGCCACCACTTGCAGCGACCCCGCCTGCAATCCGGCCCACAGCGAATCCTGATGCAGCTTGTTGCGGAACGGCGGCGACATCACGCGGCGGGCGGCGTGGTCCCAGTCCTTGTTCTGATATTCGGTTTCGTCCAGCGTCAGATGCTGTACCAGCGGCTCGCCGTAGACGCGCATGCCCTTCTGGCGGGCGCGACGGATGGCCTCGTGCGCCGGCTCACAAGATGTGTGTACCACATAGAGCGGCACGCCCGCCATATCGGCGATCATGATGGCGCGGTTGGTGGCTTCGCCCTCCACTTCCGGCGGCCGCGAATAGGCGTGCGCCTCGGGGCCGTTGTTGCCTTCGGCGAGCAGCTTCTGCTGCAGCTGCGCGACAACATCGCCGTTTTCCGCATGCACCAGCGGCAGCGCGCCAAGTTCGGCGCAGCGCTTGAACGATGAATACATTTCATCGTCATTGACCATCAGCGCGCCCTTGTAGGCCATGAAATGCTTGAACGAGGTGATGCCTTTGTCCACGACGGTTTTCATCTCGTTGAACACCTGCTCGCCCCACCAGGTGATGGCCATGTGGAACGAATAATCGCAACAGGCCTTCGAGGTCTTGTTGTCCCACATTTGGAGCGCTTCCAGCAGCGACTGGCCCGGAGCAGGCAGACAGAAATCCACCACCATCGTCGTGCCGCCAGACAAAGCCGCCCGCGTGCCGGACTCGAAGTCGTCCGCCGAGTAAGTGCCCATAAAAGGCATTTCCAGATGCGTGTGCGGGTCTATGCCGCCGGGCATGACGTAGCAGCCGGTGGCGTCGAGTTCATGATCGGCGTGAAGGTCCGGACCTATGGCGACGATTTTGTCGTGCCTGATGAGCACGTCTGCTTTGTACGTGCGGTCGGCTGTGACGATAGTGCCGTTTTTGATGACTTTGGACATTATGAATGACCTCCCGAAATCCGGGCGGTTAGTGCCGTCCCGGTGCTAGACGAAAACTGTCGGCACGAGGCGCCCCCACCCCTAGCCCCTCCCCTCAAGGGGGAGGGGAACTTGCGAGGTGATTCCCCTCCCCCCTGTGGGGAGGGGTTAGGGGTGGGGGCGCCTCGCGCCGAACTTTCCATCACGAGATTACCCCCGCCGTCTCCACCGCCGCATGGAACAGCACGTCCGTTCCCGCCGCCGCCCATTCGGGCGAAATCTCTTCCGCCTCGTTATGCGACAACCCGCCGACGCAGGGGCACATGACCATCACCGTCGGGGCGACGCGGTTTATCCAGCAGGCGTCGTGACCCGCGCCGGAGACGATGTCCATGTGGCTGTAGCCAAGCCGTTCGGCGGCGGCGCGGACGGTTTTGACGAGGCCGGGATCAAACGTCACCGGATCAAAATGGCCGACCGGCTCGATGGAGCAGCCCAGCCCCAGTTCCTTGGCCACGGCATGCGCCGCGCGTTCGACTTCGCCGCGCATCAGGTCGAGTTTGGCCTGTTCGGGCGAGCGGATGTCGACGGTGAAAATCACCTTGCCGGGAATGACATTGCGCGAGTTGGGGAACACCTTTACCTGACCGACCGCGCCCACCGCGTTCGGCTGGTGCGCCATGGCGATCTCGTGCACGCGCTGTGTGATGCGGGCCATGCCAAGCCCGGCGTTGACGCGCATGGCCATCGGCGTCGAGCCGGTGTGGGCGTCCTTGCCGGTCAGCGTGATTTCCAGCCACCACAGGCCCTGCCCGTGGGTGACAACGCCGATGTCTTTGCCCTCGGCTTCGAGGATTGGCCCCTGCTCGATGTGCAGTTCCAGCATCGCATGCATCTTGCGCGCGCCGACTTTCTCATCGCCCACCCAGCCGATGCGTGTCAGCTCATCGCCAAACACCTTGCCATCAAGATCGGTGCGGCCTTTGGCGTATTCCTCAGTATGAATGCCCGCAAACACGCCTGAAGCCAGCATGGCGGGAGCAAAGCGCGCACCCTCTTCGTTGGTCCAGTTGGTCACCACGATCGGATGCTTCGTCTTGATGCCAAGGTCATTCATCGTGCGCACCACTTCGAGCGCGCCGAGCACGCCGAGCACGCCGTCATATTTGCCGCCGGTCGGCTGCGTGTCGAGATGAGAGCCCATATAGACCGGCAAAGCCTTCGGGTCCTCGCCCGCACGGGTGGCAAACATGTTGCCCATCGTGTCGAGCCCCATGGTCATCCCTGCCGCCTCGCACCAGCGCTGGAACAGATGGCGGCCTTCGCCATCCGCATCGGTTAGCGTCTGCCGGTTGTTTCCGCCTGCGATACCGGGGCCTATCTTGGCCATCTCCATCAAACTGTCCCAGAGCCGGGCGCTGTTGATTTTCATGTTGGAGGTCAGGGCCATAGTATCATCTCCCTGTTTCAGCCATGCCGCTTGCGGCGATGGACCGCGTCATGAACACGCTGTTGGTATCAGGGCCGTAGCCCTCAAACGGGCCGCAATCGGCAAAGCCTGCCGATCTGTACAGATTGTGTGCCGGTACAAATCCGGTCTGGCTGCCGGTTTCCAGGCTGAGGCGCGTGAAGCCCTGCGCCAACGCATGGCCGATGAGATAATCGAGCATTTGCCGCGACAGGCCTTGCCCGCGCCGCTCGGCCAGCACATGCATTGATTTGATTTCGGCATGGCTGTCATCAAGTCGCTTGACCGCACCCATGCCAACCGCTTCGCCATCATCGCGCATGACGAAAAACCAGATGCCGGGTGCGGCGAGTTTGGAGGCATCCAGCATGTGAATGCTCCCCGGCGGGCTTTGTGAATGCATGGCATCGGTATGTCGCCGCATCAAGAGCGTCAGGTCGGGAGTCAGCGGGCTTTCGGGCGCTATGGTCGGCATCCGCGACTCCCTTTCCTTCAAGCCGCAGCTTTGAGACAGTCACCGATGGTGGAAACAATCGTGTCGATCTCTGATTTGGACACGATCAGCGGCGGCGACAGCGCGATGATGTCGCCGGTGGTGCGGATCAGCACGCCTTTTTCGTAGCAATCGAGGAACACCGAGAAGGCCCGCTTGGTCGGCTCGCCCGATATGGAAGCCAGTTCAATGGCACCGATCAGGCCGATGTTGCGGATGTCGATCACATGCGGGAAGCCTTTGAGCGAATGCAGTGCATCTTCCCAATATTGCGCCAAATCGGCAGCTCGGGTCATCAGCCCTTCTTCCTCGTACACATCCAGCGTCGCCAACGCCGCCGCGCAGGCAATCGGATGCGCCGAGTAGGTATAGCCGTGGAACAGTTCGATCATGTGGTCCGGGCCGGTCATGAAGGCGTTGTAGATGTCTGAGGTGCAGAACACCGCCCCCATCGGGATGACGCCGGAATTGATGCCCTTGGCGGTGGTGATGAGGTCCGGCGTGACGCCGAAATAATCGGTGGCGAACGGCGCACCGAGGCGGCCGAACCCGGTGATGACCTCATCGAAAATCAAAAGAATATCGTGCTTGGTGCAGATTTCGCGGATGCGCTCGAGATAGCCCTTCGGCGGGATCAGCACGCCGGTTGAACCTGCCACCGGCTCGATGATCAGCGCGGCAATGTTTGAGGCGTCGTGCAGTGCAATGACCTTTTCGAGATCTTCGGCAAACTCGACGCCATATTCAGGCATGCCCTTGGAGTACGCGTTGCGCTCCAGATCATGGGTGTGGCGGATATGGTCGACGCCGGTGAGCAACGAGCCGAAGAATTTGCGGTTGTTGGGAATACCTCCGACTGAGATGCCGCCGAAATTGACGCCATGATAGCCGCGCTCGCGCCCGA
>JANPEK010000352.1:0-10587 GCA_031422915.1 Phyllobacteriaceae bacterium
AGCCACGCGCCCGGCGGCAGCAACACGTTCGCCGTAAAGCATCTTCGCCATGCGCACCGTGTGGTCATCACGCGTCAGAACACCTGAAAACTCCGTCAGGATGCGCTGCTCGTCTGATGCATCCATAACCGCGCCGCGCCATAGCGGACCAAGCACACGTCGCGCAGCTGCCAGATTGCCGCCAGCAACATGCGCTCGCGCCAGAATGATTGCGCCTTGCGCAGTGAGCGGCGTGGTCGCACCAAAGGCGGCGATGACATCCGCCGGGGCAGGGTTCTCGCGCAGCAGTGCACGCTCCGAGTTCCGCCGCAGGGCCGCAAGCCCGGGCCAGCCGGGCAGATCACGCGCGGCCTCGGCAATCTCGGTTGAGGGCACGGTCGGATCCCCCGAAAGCGCGATCGCCCATTGCAGAATATGCCGGTCAAGACCACCTTCTGGAAGGCTGTCGCGAATGGCCCGTGCACGCGCCAGATCGTCCGCCTTAAGCGCGTCAAGGCCGAACTTCAGCGCGATTTTTGCCAAATCCATGGTCGGAGAAACAGGAATAGAGGCGGTTACGACCGGATCAATTGTTGCCGCTGGCGCAAAGGCGTGTTTGGTCATGCCAAGCAGACTGGCTGTCAGTACGATTAAGGCAACACGCTTTTTCATGGCCGTCGATTGCGAAATCTGAGCTTACTCCCAAGTTACTGTGGAGGCATGAAAGCAAGGTTAAACAAAGTGTTACCACAAATGTTCAATTGCCTTCTTCCACCTGACAGATAGGCTTGCCCCCTGAACGCGGCAAGACTATGGTGCGCAGCTTTCCCATGGCTGCGGCGGCGCGGCCAACATTCAGGAGTTCCACCGTAATGCTCAAGGGTTCCATCACAGCGCTGGTCACGCCATTCGACAAGGCCGGGCGCTTTGATGAGAAAGCGTTTCGCAGTTTTGTTGAATGGCAGATCAGTGAAGGACCGCACGGGCTGGGTCCAGTCGGCACCACCGGTGAATCACCGACGCTCTCGCATGACGAGCACAAAAAGGTCGTCTCGACCTGCATCGAGGTCGCAGCCAAGCGTGTGCCGGTGATTGCGGGGGCAGGGTCCAACAACACTGAAGAGGCGGTTGACCTGGCCCGCTATGCGGAAAAGGCTGGCGCGGACGCGATTCTTGTAGTCACACCCTACTACAACAAGCCGAACCAGCGCGGCCTTTACGCCCATTATTCGGCCATCGCCAAGGCCGTGGCGCTGCCGATTATCATTTACAATATTCCGGGCCGCTCGATCATCGACATGACGCCTGAAACGATGGGCCAATTGGCACATGACTTCAAGCACATCGTCGGCGTCAAGGATGCGACCGGCAAGGTCGAGCGCGTCTCCGAACAGCGCATTACATGCGGTCCTGATTTCATCCAGCTTTCCGGCGAGGATGCGTCGGCGCTCGGCTTCAATGCCCACGGCGGCGTTGGCTGCATTTCGGTGACCTCCAACGTCGCGCCGCGGCTGGTATCAGAATTCCAGACCGCGATGCTGTCCGGCGACTGGAAAAAGGCGCTGGTTTTGCAAGACCGGCTGATGCCTTTGCACAAGGCGATGTTCATTGAGCCCAATCCGAGCGGCCCGAAGTATGCTTTGTCAAAGCTGGGCAAGATGGAGAACACGCTGCGCTCGCCGCTGGTGACTGTTGAGCAGGCGACGGCGGACAAGATCGACGCTGCCATGAAACATGCCGGATTGATCAACTAGAGCAATGGTAAAAGCCCCCGTCACACGCAAATACGCTGCGGAGAACCGCAAGGCGCGTTTCAACTATGAGATCACCGACACGGTCGAGGCCGGCATTGTGCTGACCGGAACCGAGATCAAGGCCCTGCGCATGGGCAAGGCCAACATCGCCGACAGCTATGCCAGCCATGAGGACGGCGGGCTGTGGATGATCAACAGCTACATCCCGGAATATCTGCAGGCCAACCGCTTCAATCACGAACCCCGCCGCCGCCGCAAACTCCTCCTCCATGCCAAGGAAATCGGCAAGCTCGCCCAATCCACCGAGCGCGAGGGCATGACCATCATCCCACTTGACATCCACTACAATGACAAGGGCATGGCCAAAGTCACCCTCGGCGTCGCCAAAGGCAAAAAGCTGCACGACAAGCGCGAAAGCGAGAAGTCGCGCGACTGGTCGAGAGAGAAGGGACGTCTGCTCAGGGATCGGGGGTAGGGCAGCTCTTTGTTTCACCTTGCTGCAAGCTGGGCGAAAGGCAAGCCTCATAGGCATCGCCACACATCGTGCCAGATGGTTTTGCACTGACAGCGCTTCCGTAAACACCATTGGCAGCAACATGTCCACATTGGCGGCTTTGCTATCTGGCTCATCACCGATGGCGAGTTTCCGAGTCTCGCCACCAAATCACCAACTTTGCTATGGAGATAGAGATTTTCACGCCGTAGCTACTGAATTCAAGTCACAGATCTCTAATGTTGCGAAGTGTAGGTTGGCGATACAGAAACCAGTCAAATTTGACTACCATCTTTCGCATTTGTTCTTCCGTTTCCCTGTAGTCCTTGGGGATTCCTATACCCGGTGCACCAGTTTCAAAGTCCACGACGATTGTGTTCAGGCGCGGAACATTTTTCTGCTTACAATACTCATTAATAAGGCCAAGCGCTTCTGCCAGAGTTCGTCCGGCCTGTGGAGAGTAGCCCATCAGCGTAGCGGCTTCGCCGTAGGTAATAATGCCGACTTTTTGGAGTCGACCGATTACACCATGAGCTGCCCAACTTGTTAGAATCGGCCAAAGCTGGTGCGCTTGCTGATATCTGCGAGCGGGTCTCAGATACTTTTTCAATGTTGGCGCTAACATTCGTGCCTCCTGTTGAAAGCCAAATTCATGTTGAGAGCAACTTGTGCGTCCAAATGGTGCATATTTGAAACCAAATGGTACTTCGTTTGTACCAAATGGATCAGACGTGTAACCATTTGGCACAAAACTTCCTGACGGTCAAGTGCCACTCTGATTGTCCTCTGACGCGGCCTGAACTGTCCATGGTTGTGCGGATTGGTGGCTTGAATATCGTTGCAGTGCATCGGAACTTGGCAGGAGAATAGCCAGTGTCATAGACAACTAGCCACAATTGAAAGCGGGATTGCGAACATAGCAAAAATGCTATATAGCTTTCTCATATGGACAGTAGAAATTGACGAATTGGCGCTTCGCGAAATTGAAGCTTTGCCTGTTCCGCTAAGGGCAAAGCTTTCGCTTTACATCGAGCGGATTCAGTCCCACGGATTGGAGAGTCTTGAGCCGGGCGCGGTCAAGCACATCGAAGGCAAACTATGGGAGTTGCGGCTCAAGGCACAGGTCGGAATTGCCCGTGCGCTATATTTTACGCTTCACCCGAAACGAGTGCTGATTGTGTCAGCCTTCGTCAAGAAATCGCAGAAATTGCCGCAGAACGAGAAAGAACGAGCCGAAAAGCGCATGAAAGCCTCGTTGGCGGCGAACGCAGGTAAAGCTGAAAAGTGAACCAAGGTGCAAGAACATGACAAAGACAATCGATGGCAGGGAACTTGTATCCAAATTGCTGGCTGATCCGGAGGTCAAATCCGAATACGACCGCTTGAAGCCGGTTATGGACCTTGCCTGGACGCTTGTTGAAGCGCGCAATAGAGCCAATATGACCCAAGCCGAAGTCGCCAGGAAAATGGGGACCACCCAATCAGCAATCGCCCGCATGGAAAGCGGCAGGGCCAGTCCGACCATGGAAACCGTTCGGCGCTACTTTCAGGCGACGGGGTGCGAATTCAGGATACAGCTGTTGCCGGCGGGGAAGTCGAAGCGGAAGGGCGGCACTGATAGCCAGCTGGCCGCCTGAACCTTGCGTTTACGCGAAACGCTGAACCTCGGCGCCGCTCCGCATCCGGCGCTTCGCGCCTCCTTCTCCCCGCAAGGAGCGGGGCGAAGGGAATAGGTCGCGTCCTACAAATCCACCTCGTCCACCGCTTCCTGCTCATACCGTCTCGGCGCAGGCCGGTCTGACGGTGCCCGCCCGATTTCTTCCTTGAGCGTGATCAGATCGACAAAATGGTCGCACTGGCGGCGCACGTCGTCGGAGACCATGGGAGGCTGGCTGGTGATGGTGGAGACGACTGTGACCTTTCGGCCTTTGCGCTGGAGCGCTTCGATCAGGATGCGGAAATCGCCGTCGCCGGAGAAGATGACGAAATGATCGACGCCATCGACAAGGCTCATCGCGTCAATGGCGAGTTCCATGTCCATGTTGCCCTTGATCTTGCGGCGGCCCATGGCGTCGGTGAATTCTTTGGCGGGCTTGGTCACCACGCGATAGCCGTTGTAATCGAGCCAGTCGACCAGCGGACGGATCGACGAGAATTCCTGATCCTCAACCAGCGCGGTGTAGTAATGCGCGCGCAAGAGATAGCCGCGCTTCTGAAAATATTTCAGCATCTTGCGGTAATCAATATCAAAGCCGAGGGCCTTGGACGTGGCGTAAAGATTGGCACCGTCTATGAACAAAGCGATTTTTTCGCGCGGGTCAAACATCATGGACTTCTCTCCAATATGGCTTAGTTCAAATGTCGTGTGGCAAAGCGGATTCAAATATCCAGACCGTTTTGCAGCGAAGTTTCTTAGACTGAACGGCGCAGCATTCCAAATGGTTTCATAAGTTGGGTTTACAAATTCCGCATAAGCTGGTTTTGCTTGTGTTTTCCCACAGGCCGCGCTAAGGCGCGCTCAAATCTCCGCAGATTACCGTTGAAGAAAGGGGCATCCATGGCCCGTGTTACCGTTGAAGATTGCATCGACAAGGTCGACAACCGCTTTGAACTCGTGTTGCTCGCCAGCCACCGTGCCCGCCTGATATCGCAAGGCGCGCCCATCACCATCGACCGTGACAACGACAAGAACCCGGTTGTGGCGCTGCGCGAAATCGCTGATGAGACGCTGTCGCCGGGCGATTTGAAGGAAGATTTGATCCATTCGCTGCAGAAGCATGTCGAAGTGGACGAGCCGGAACCGGCAGCCGTCGCCGTCAAGGCCGACGCAATCGATGAGTTCGTGCCGATGGTTGATGAGGATGACAAAGTCAATTTTGACCAGATGTCGGAAGACGAACTGTTGGCGGGCATCGAAGGCCTTGTGGCCCCGGAAAAGAACGACGATTTTTGATCAGACAGGAAGGTTTGATCTTCCTTTCAACTGATCTTCCCGACTACCATGTTTGCGCGCTGGCAAATCATTGCGGCGCGCGAATTTCATGGATGGTCCGGTGCGGGGCAAAAACGGCATGATGCGGCAGTATGAGCTTGTCGAGCGCGTCCAGCGCTACAAGCCGGACGCCAATGAAGGCTTGCTGAACAAGGCCTATGTCTATGCCATGCAAAAGCATGGCAACCAGAAGCGCGCATCAGGCGATCCGTATTTCTCCCACCCGCTCGAAGTCGCCGCCATTCTGACAGATATGCACCTCGACGAATCAACCGTGGTTGCCGCGCTGCTGCATGACACGATTGAAGACACCAGCGCCACACGCGCCGAGATTGACCAGATCTTCGGACCTGACATCGGCGCGCTGGTAGAGGGCCTGACCAAGCTGAAGAAGCTTGACCTCGTGTCCAAAAAGGCAGCGCAGGCCGAGAATTTGCGCAAGCTTCTGCTGGCCGTCGCCGATGATGTGCGTGTGTTGCTGGTCAAACTTGCCGACCGGCTGCACAACATGCGCACGCTTGACCATGTGCCGGAAGACAAGCGGCTGCGCATCGCCGAAGAAACGATGGACATTTACGCGCCGCTCGCCGGGCGCATGGGCATGCAGGACATGCGCGAGGAGCTGGAAGAACTCGCTTTCCGCCAGATCAATCCTGATGCCTGGAAGACTGTCACCGAGCGGCTGGCGGACCTTGCGCACCGTAACGCCGGCCTTCTCGCGCGCATCGAGAAAGACCTAAGCCAACTGTTTGAAAAGAATCACATAAAGGCCGAGGTCAAAAGCAGGCAGAAAAAGTCTTGGTCGGTGTTCCGCAAGATGGAATCCAAGGGCCTTTCGTTTGAGCAGCTGTCAGACATTTTCGGCTTCCGCGTCCGAGTTGATAGCCTTGAGGATTGCTACCGCGCGCTTGGTGCGATCCACACGACGTGGCAGACTGTTCCGGGCCGGTTCAAGGACTATATCTCAACGCCCAAGCAGAACGACTACCGCTCGATCCACACCACAATTGTCGGCCCGTCGCGCCAACGCGTCGAACTGCAAATCCGCACCCGCGCCATGGACGATATTGCCGAATATGGTGTCGCGGCGCACTCGATCTACAAGGACAAGCGGGGCAAGCCGGACCCGGAAGCGCAGAAAATGACCAAGGACAGCCGCGCTTATGCCTGGCTGCGCCAGACAATCGAGCAACTGTCTGATGGCGACAGCGCCGAGGAATTTCTGGAGCACACCAAGCTTGAGCTGTTTCAGGATCAGGTGTTCTGCTTCACGCCAAAGGGCCGCCTGATCGCCTTGCCGCGTGGCGCTACGCCGATAGACTTTGCCTACGCGGTGCACACCGACATCGGCGACACTTGCGTCGGCGTCAAGATCAACGGCCGCATGATGCCGCTGATGACTGAGCTGAAGAATGGCGATGAGGTCGACATTGTCACGTCAACCGCGCAGGTGCCGCCTGCAGCATGGGAGGCGATTGTCGTTACCGGCAAGGCGCGCTCGGCCATCCGTCGTGCCACGCGCTCGGCGATTCGCAAGCAATACTCCGGCCTTGGCGTGCGCATTCTGGAGCGCGCCTTTGCCCGTACGGGAAAAACATTCAGCCGCGACCTTTTGAAGCCGGTGCTGCACCGGCTGGCGCGCAAAGAACCGGACGACGTGCTTGCCGCTGTCGGCCGCGGCGAGTTGGCATCCTCGGATGTGCTGCGCGCGGTGTTCCCGGACTACAAGGAAGAGCGCAGCGCAGTCCAATCAGCGCCGCCACCAAAGGAAGAAGGCTGGCTCAGCCTGCGCAACGCCGCAGGCATGCTGTTCAAGTTGCCTGGCCGCGCCAGCGAGGCGCGAAAACTGCCGGAGCCAAATGTAAAGTCCGCTGTTCCGGTACGCGGCGCGGGCAATGAACTGCCCGTGACATTCTCGCAGGATGGCGCCGTGCCTGGCGATCGCATCGTCGGCATCATCACTCCGGGTCAGGGTATTACCATCTACCCGATTCAATCTTCCGCTTTAACGGCATTTGACGACCAGCCGGACCGCTGGATTGACGTGCGCTGGGACATTGAAGAGGGCATGAAAGAGCGCTTTCCTGCCCGCGTATCGATCTCCGCGCTCAATGAGCCGGGATCGCTGGCCGATATCGCGCAGACAATTGCGCTGAACGAAGCCAACATACACAAGCTTGAAATGTCCAACACCGCACCGGATTTCACCGAGATGATGTTTGAGCTTGAGGTCTGGGACTTGAAGCATCTCAACAGGCTGATCTCGCAACTGAAGGAAAAATCTTGTGTATCAGCAGCAAGACGTGTTTACGGCTGACCACCTGAGCGAATACTCCGCTGCGGCGGCCATCTGTGGCGGTTTTCTGCGCTTCCGGTGCTCACGTACTTAAAATACGCTCCGCTCCGGTTCTCGAAAATCACCACATCTGACTCGCCACAGCGGGTTTTGGCTCAGCTGGTACGGCAAAGGAGTCCGCAATGACCGTCAATGAAGTACTCGAAATTTTCCGCTCAGCAGGTGCGATCTTGCATGGGCATTTCATATTGACGTCCGGCCTGCGCTCGCCGGTGTTCCTGCAAAAGGCGCGTGTATTCATGCATGCAGACAAGACTGAGAAACTATGCAAGGCGCTGGCGGAATTGATCCGCGAGAAGGTGCCCGGCAAAATTGACTATGTCGTTGGCCCGGCAATTGGCGGCCTGATCCCGGCGTACGAGACTTCGCGTCATCTTGGCGTTCCGGCGATCTGGGTTGAGCGCGAAAATGGTGAGTTCCGGCTGCGGCGTTTCGAGATTGAGACGGGCGCGCGGGTTGTCATTGTCGAAGATATCGTCACGACCGGGCTTTCGATCCGTGAGACCATCGACTGCCTGAACAAGCTCGGGGCAGAGGTTGCCGCCGCCGCCTGTATCATCGACCGCTCAGCTGGCAAGGCTGACGTAGGCGCGCCGCTGATTGCGCTCGCGGAATATGCGGTTCCGGCATACCCAGCAGACCAATTGCCGCCGGAGTTGGCAGCAATCCCCGCAATCAAACCCGGCAGCCGCAATATTTGACCTTTTGCGGCTGTAAATTGACTTCCGCATCGACTAGATAGATCGAGGCGGCGCGTAGCCCGTCAGCAAGAAACTCAGGCCTTTCTCCACACATGTTTTTGAACTCCCGGCATAAAAAAGGTTGGATAAATGGCTTAAAGCGGCTGCTCTGGCCGAGCAAATCCTATTTCCGCTCACTGCAGTATTTTGGCAAACGTGTTTTGCGGATCCGCGCCACGCCGCATGCTTTGGCGGCAGGTTTTGCTGCGGGCGTTTTTGCTTCGTTTTCGCCAGCTCTGGGGCTTCACGTCGTGATTGCGCTTTTGTTGGCATGGGGTTTGGGAGGCAATTTGATCGCTGCGGCGCTCGGCACTACTGCTGCGAATCCGTTGACGATTCCATTCATGTTTGCAGGCGATTACAAGGTCGGCACAACTTTTTTTGGCGGTGCAGGTGACGCGCAGCTTTCTCTGCATGTTATAAGCGAAAAAATCATGCACTTGGACATTGGCTCGATGTGGCAGCCGGTCCTGAAGCCGCTTCTTGCAGGCTCCGTTTTGCTTGGTGCAACTTTTGCTGTGGTTGCTTATGTCGTGGTGCACTATGCGGCTTCTGTGTTTGAGGCGCGGCGTCTTGAACGGGTGAGCACGAGCAAGGTGACCTCCCAATGATCATCGGTCTTGGCAGCGACTTGATCGATATCCGCAGAATTGAAAAGTCGCTGGAGCGCTACGGTGATCGCTTTACGCAGCGCCTGTTTACTGATGTGGAGCAGCGTAAATCCAACGGTCGCCACCAGCGCGCTGCGTCCTACGCCAAGCGATTCGCGGCGAAGGAAGCCTGCTCGAAGGCCCTTGGCACCGGCATTTCGCATGGTGTGTTCTGGAAGGATATGGGCGTCATCAACCTTCCGAGCGGCAAGCCGACCATGAAGTTGACCGGCGGCGCGGGAACACGGCTGCGCGCATTGATGCCGCAAGGCCATGATCCGGTGGTGCATTTGACCATTACGGATGACTATCCACTGGCGCAGGCCTTCGTCATCATCGAGGCCGTTCCGGCCACGCAATCGACATGATCTGCCATGATTTGGGAATGGTTGCCCCTTTGCGGGCAATCGATTAAGACGCGTTTGACCCGAAAGAGGAAATCATGAGCGTGGCTGAAACACAAAAGACCAAAAGCTCCGGCGGCATCGGCGAGACGATAAGCGTCATCCTGCAAGCGCTGCTTCTTGCGCTGTTGATCCGCAGCTTCCTATTCCAGCCGTTCAATATACCATCGGGTTCCATGCGCCCCACATTGCTCGAAGGCGATTATCTTTTTGTGTCAAAATATGCCTATGGCTACTCAAAGCATTCGTTTCCATTCTCGCCAAACCTGTTTTCAGGTCGTGTCTGGTCAGCAGAACCGCAGCGCGGTGACGTGGTGGTATTCAAGTTCCCGAAGAATCCCGGCATCGACTATATCAAGCGGGTCATCGGTTTGCCCGGTGACAAAATCCAGATGATTAGCGGCGTGCTAACCATCAATGGCACAGGCGTAAAGCGCGAAAAGACTGATGTTATCGAGAATGTTGACGTGACAGAGTTGCAGCGACCCGTCGATGTTTATCAGGAGACACTGCCGAATGGCGTCAGCTTTGATACGCTTGACATTGATCCAGACACACTGGCAGACAACACGCGCGAGTTTGTTGTGCCGGACGGCCACTATTTCATGATGGGCGACAACCGCGACAATTCCAATGACAGCCGATTCGAAGTTGGAATGGTACCATTCGAAAACTTGGTCGGCCGCGCCAACATCATCTTCTTTTCCATCGGTGGCGGGCACAGCGCGCTTGAACTGTGGACCTGGCCGACGAACCTGCGCTTTGGCCGCTTCTTCAACTGGGTCGATTGATGTCTGGCGAGCGCCTGAAAAATATCGCCGCTTGGGCACTTGATCAAACAGGACACAGTTTCAAAGAAGTCGAACGGCTAGACCGGGCACTGACGCATTCCAGCGCGCGTGCGCAGTCGAAGGCGAACTATGAGCGATTGGAATTTCTTGGCGATCGGGTGCTTGGGCTGGTCGTCGCAGAACTCCTGTTCGCCGACTATCCTGAGGCTGACGAGGGCGAACTGTCGCTGCGCTTCAACCAACTGGTCGATGCCAAGACCTGCTCGGAAATTGCGATCTTGATCGAACTTCCGCGCGTTATTCGCGCAGGTTCCGATCTCGGTAATCCTGGTGACAAACGGCATATCAATGTCCGCGCGGATGTCGTCGAAGCGCTGATTGCGTCACTGTATCTTGATGGTGGAGTCGAGGCGGCGCGCGCGTTTATC
>JANPEK010000353.1:0-6491 GCA_031422915.1 Phyllobacteriaceae bacterium
TACAAAGTGACCCGGCTGGACAACAACACCGTGGCGAGCGGCACATTGTCCGGCACGGTCGGAACACAGGTTCCGGCGGCAACGACATTTCTGGCGCACACAGCGTGGCGCTGCAACAACGCCGGTGCATTGGCTTGCGGGTTGGATGTGGTGCAAGTGTATTTGGAGACGGACAATTGAGAGAACAGTGTCGACGCACACTGAGAAAGTGTCTGCTTCATGTTACAGCGCAGTTGTGGCTCAGGACGGCAGGATGTCTGCACTTTCAGGCTCAGGTGGGTCAGATGGTTCCAACGTAAACTCGACCAAAATCGGCCGGTGATCCGAGCCGATGGCGCGCTGTGTGGTGGCGGATTGCAGCGTGATGCCATCACTGGAAAGGACGTTGTCGATGGGCAGCCCGAGCCACGGGGCGAGAGCCTTGGGAAAGCCTTGCAGCATCCATGTGCCCCACACTTGCGGCAGCACGCGCGTGTTGGTCTTGTCGGCAATATTCGCCACGGCCGCACTCCACGGCGTGGCATTCATGTCGCCACCGATCAGGATTGGCTTGCCTGCATCCTTGATGCCTTGAAACACCGGCTCTAGCCAGACCAACTGCTGCGGCTGCATTTTTGGCCATGGCCATTCCAGATGCATGGCGGCGACAGTTACCGTCCGGCCGTTGATATCGACCGATTGAACTGCCACCGCACCATCGCCGTCGCAATATGAAAGGCCACCCGGGGTGAACGGACGGCGCGAAATGATGGCGACGCCGCCGATGCGGTCGCGCCCGGGGCAAATGAGCTGATGCGGATACATGGCTGAAACAGTCTTCAGCCGCTGCGCCCACATTTGCGGGATTTCCTCGATGGTTGCGAAATCCGGCCTAGTTTCGCCGAGAAGGCGGATGAACTCTTCGGGTGTTTGATTGTCGAAACGGAGATTGGCCTGAAGCAAGCGGTAAGTGGCTCTCGCGTCGACTGAGGCTTGCGCTTTGGTGGCGCCAAGGGTCGGCCAAACCGTTGTGAACAGTGAAAGCACGGAGACAATCAACAGCGCGGAACCGCCAAGCAAGCTCTTGGACACAAGGAGCAGCACGCCGAGTGTGATGCCGATAACGGCAATATGCAGTCGGAAGTGGCCTATGGAATCAAATGCCGGATGAAGTGTGTTGAGATGGCCTGCAATCACCAGCACGAGAACGAGCGCACCTGCAAACAACAGGATCAGTCTGAGAATTTGCATCAACAAGCTCCGGAAACGCGCAAACTCACCCACGAGAAAATTGCGGCACGGTTAGGGCGGGCGCCGAGAACGGGTTCAGCGTGTTATTGAAACGCCGTCTCAAAGAAACTCCGCAGCTTCCTTGAATGCAACCCTTCCTGCGGCATGGCGGCGAGCTTTTCCAAGGCGCGGATGCCGATGGTGAGGTGTTGGGCGACTTGGCGTTTGTAGAAATCCGTTGCCATTCCGGGCAATTTGAGTTCGCCGTGCAGCGGCTTGTCAGAGACGCACAACAGTGTGCCGTAGGGGACGCGGAAGCGGAAGCCGTTGGCGGCGATGGTGGCGCTTTCCATGTCGAGCGCGATGGCGCGGGACTGTGACAGACGCTGCACCGGGCCACGCTGGTCGCGAAGCTCCCAGTTGCGGTTGTCGATGGTGGCAACCGTGCCGGTGCGCATGATCTTTTTCAGCTCATAACCTTCAAGGCCGGTGACCTCTTCGACGGCGTCTTCGAGAGCGACCTGCACCTCGGCGAGCGCAGGGATCGGAATCCAGACCGGCAGATCGGCATCAAGCACGTGGTCTTCGCGCACATAGGCGTGGGCCAGCACATAATCTCCGAGTGCCTGACTGTTGCGCAGGCCCGCGCAATGACCGAGCATCAGCCAGGCATGGGGGCGCAGGACCGCGATGTGGTCAGTGATTGTCTTGGCGTTGGACGGGCCGACGCCGATATTGACCATGGTGATGCCGCCGGATGCGCCCTTCTTGAGATGATAGGCGGGCATTTGCGGCAGCCGCGCCGCGTGTGCACTGTCAGCCTCGTCATGTCCGGGCCATGTCACAGAATTGCCCGGCTCGACAAAGCAATCATACCCGCCGCCTCCTTGCCGCATCAGGTTGCGGGCATAGGCGGTAAATTCGTCGATGTAGAACTGGTAGTTGGTGAACAGCACGAAATTCTGGAAATGGTTCGGCGATGTCGCCGTGTAGTGGGTAAGCCGGTGCAGCGAGTAATCGATGCGCTGCGCGGTGAAGGGAGCGAGCGGTTCGGGACCGCCGGTTGGATGATCGAATGTGCCGTTGACGATCCGGTCGTCGGTGCCGTTGAGGTCAGGCACATCGAACACGTCGCGCAGCGGCTTGTTCAACCGGTCTGCCACCGAGGCTTCCACGTGTGTACCTTCCAGAAAGGCGAAATGCAGCGGAATGGGCGTCGTCGATTCGGCGACCGTGATGGGGACGTCATGATTGCGGATCAAAAGGCGGATCTGGTGTTCGAGATAGGTCTCGAACAGGTCCGGGCGGGTGATGGTGGTTGAGTAGGAGCCGGGCGCAGTGACATGGCCATAGGCTAGCCGTGTATCAACCTGCGCGTAGCTTGTCGTGGTGAAGCGAAGCTCTGGATAAAAGGCGCGGGCGCGGCCCCCCGGCGCCTCGCCGCGGCCGACAGCTTCAAAACAGTCGCGCAGAAACTGCGTGTTGCGCGCATAGATGCGCTTCAGTTCCTGAACAGCCTTGTCGGCGTCCATGAAGCTGCGGGGTTCGATTTCGGGTGGGGTGACGACCAGCGTCGTGTCAAATGCTTCTTTGTTTTTCATGGCGGACTAATAGAGACAAGCGGCGTCCGCGAAAAGACCCCTCGTCAATATTCATGCAAATGTCATGAAAACGGGCGCGCCGGGAGGGCAGCGCGCCCGCTGTCTGCAATGCAGCTGAGGGGAGGAAGTCAGCTCGCATTGCGCTGCAGGGAAACCATCAGCACAAAGCCTGCGCCGGAAACATTGCGGTGATTGTCATCCATCGTGGTCGAAAGAGCGAATGCTGGGGCCGCGAACAGGGCGAGCAGCACAACGCCGGAAACCAGATGGTTGGCATAGTTTTTGATCGTGTTCATGGTCAAATCCCTTCATGTTTCATTCAATCGTTCAGTTGCGCGGGGCCTTGCACGTCAGGCCTTCTTCAAACACGCACGGAACGACCATTCCGATTTCGTAAGCCCGGGCCGGGCGGGAGAAGTTTTGGACAAGACCTGCAAAGCAAATCCCGAAAATTGTCGCCAGCAGGCAGATGATTGTGAACCGCCGTGCCAGCACCGAATTTTCAAAGCCCATGATCTTCATCCCCAGTCCGATCCGTCAGTGGGGTGCTTATAGGTCAGGCCGCCTGAACGGGCTCTGACGGCTTCGTTCATCTGCCGTTCAGTGTCGACAGCCGGTTTTGGTGACTGTCAGCAAGGCCAGTGCCAGCGCTTGCCTGCGCATGCGAGTTGGTGTCTTGTCCCGTTAGAACGGAGACAGACATGAGTGAACAGACCAAGCCGATAGACCTGTATTACTGGCCGACGCCCAACGGATGGAAGATTTCCATCATGTTGGAGGAACTCGGTGTTCCGTACACCGTCCACTATATAAACATCGGGCGCGGCGATCAGTTCCATCCGGACTTCCTCAAGATCGCGCCGAATAACCGGATGCCGGCGATTGTCGATTCCGAAGGACCGGGCGGCGAGCCGATTTCGGTGTTCGAATCCGGCGCTATATTGCAGTACCTTGGCCGCAAATTTGGCATGTTTTATCCAAGCGAAGAGCGGGAGCGGGTGGCGTGCGATGAGTGGCTGTTCTGGCAAATGGGCGGGCTCGGACCGATGGCCGGGCAGGCGCATCATTTCCGCCAGTATGCGCCGGAAAAGATAGAATACGGCATCAACCGTTATACCAACGAGGTCAACCGGCTGTATGGCGTGATGAACCGGTGGCTTGAGACCAATGACTATCTGGCAGGTGACTACTCAATTGCCGACATGGCCTCGATCGGCTGGATCATTCCGCACGAGCGGCAAGGGCAGGATTTGAATGACTTCCCGCATCTGAAGCGCTGGTATCAAGCGGTGAAATCGCGCCCGGCGGTGATCCGCGGGATTGATGTCGGCAAGGAAGAGGCCAGGCGAAACAATCTTGCGGAAGATAAGGAGGCGCAGAAGATTTTGTTTGGACAGCGGGCACGGTGAAGTGCGACTTGGAACTGCAACTGGCCCTTGCCTGTATTTTGATCTATTGGAGCGATGTGAGGTAAAAGCATGAATTTGACTTTTGATACTGAGTGCGAATCTGACGGGCGGTGGATTGCGGAAGTTCCCGAACTTCCTGGCGTATTGGCTTATGGAGCCACTGAAGGTGAAGCCGTTGCGAAAGCAGAGTCATTGGCTCTACGCGTTCTGGCGGACCGGATCGAACACGGAGAAGCAGGTGCCATGCCGATTACGATCAGGGTTGCCGCTGAATGAATGATTTCGCGGCGGTCAAGGCCCGCAGGGTATTGGCTGCGCTTCTGCGAATCGGGTGGTCCATCAAACGTCAAACGGGCTCTCAAAAAACTCTGGCACGAGAAGGTTGGGCGGATTTTGTTTTCGCGTTTCATGACAATCAGGAAGTCGGGCCGAGGATGCTAAATCGCATCTCCAAGAGTACGGGGCTGAAATCGCAAGACCTTTGAGGCACCTCAACGACCCGGTCAGTCATTGCCGCCATGCAGTGTGACACTGACTTGATTTTCCGTCATTTAACGTATACATTCACGTCAGGAGATGTGAAATGTTGAACACCCAATCGGAAATCACGGATCGAGACGCAGCTACTGCCGTTTTGCAGACGTTTGCGGACGAGGGAGACCGCGCGCGACTTTCGCCCGTGGCCATCAAGGCATTTCTCGGGATTGCCAAGGCCTGGAATATCTCAAACCGCGACGCGGCCGAACTGGTTTCCGTGTCTGGCAGCACGTTTGACCGGATGAAGCGCGGTGAGCGCATTGAACTGGGCCAGGATCAATTGACACGGGTTTCGGCCTTGGTGGGCATCTATAAGGGTCTCCACTTGATGTTTGCCGACACGATGGCCGACGAATGGCCAACACTGCCGAACACGGGCCCTCTGTTCAAAGGCGTGTCGCCGGTGGCGGCGATGAAGGCGGGCGGCATTCCCAAGATGCTGGATACCCGCCGCTATATTGACGCTGTGCGTGGAGGGCTCTGAGCCTTTGATGCACATACCAATCGTCCGCACAAGTTTTGCCCGCACTGTTCGGCTCGTGACAAGCGCGCGTTTGCGTACGGCGGTTCTCGCCGAGCTGGTGGAGGGAAGCGAAATCGCTGCATTGGCAGAAATCGAAGGCGCGACCAGCCAGCGGCTTTTGGCGCAAGACAGCACAGCATTTGGCATCGGGCGCGACGATCTGGTTCACGGTGTGCCATTCGCCACTTTCATCAACGCGTCTTTCGCCTACTTCAAACCGGGCGAGCCGAACCGGTTCAACTTTGATCGTGGCGCTTGGTATTGTGCGTTGGAGGTCGAGGTCTGCCTTGCGGAAGTGGCGTGGCATATGAGCGAGTTTCTCGCGCGTGCGGGAAGGTATCAAGCTGTCGTCGAATATTCCGAGCTTTACGCCAGCCTCGCCGGCGAATTCTTTGACATGCGAGGGATGGAAGATCATCCGGCAATGCATCCTGACCCCGCGGTAGGATATCCGGAAGGCAACCAGATTGCATTGGCAGCGCGCACCAAAGGCCTGAATGGCGTCATCTACCCGTCCGTGCGCAAAACGGGCGGCATCTGCATTGTCGCAATCCTCGCCCACGCAGTGCAATCAGTCGCGCAGGGCGGAATGTTCAGGCTTGTTTGGTCGGGCACACCTGCGCCGACGGTTGAGCGGCTCGCTGACTGAGAATGCTCACTCGGCTTTCCAGATATCATCGATACGCCTGCCGCTCTTCAGCACCGCTTCATATCGCTTGTTGCCTGAAACGAATGTGATCGTCGGCGTGCCGTCGGCTGAAATGCCTTTTTCGACATCATAGCAGCTGTAAAGATCCGACGGTGGCCAAACCGAGCAATACTGATCGCCGCGCATCAGCCAGTGGCCAAATGTCTTGCTGCCTGCGGCATCGATGTATGGCGTCTCGCCACCTTTGTCGAAATACTGCCGCACGCTGTCCGGCCCGAGCGGCAGATACCACGCGGTTGAATCATTCAGCATCGCTTCAATGGAGGCAGCGGTCATCTTCTCGCCCGCAAACACTGAAGCGGGAAATGCGCAAAGCGCCAGAATGGTGAGGAACAGTCTATGCATACCCATCTCCCAAACAAAAAAACCCCGGCGGGCAATGTGCCGCGCCGGGGTTTGGATTTGAAATCAGAAAGCCGTGAAAACTATTGGCGCGTCCAGGTTTCGCTCTTGCAGATGATACCGCCGAGCACACAGCCGGAAAGGCTCATCGTGTTTCCGTT